>NZ_BCRS01000029.1 GCF_001552715.1 Mycolicibacterium vaccae NBRC 14118 = CIP 105934
CACCTCGACCGCCGTTGCCGCCGTTGGTCCCGTCCGGTCCGGCTGCCGCAGGTCCGGTCGGGCCGGGGTTCGCGCCCGGATTTCCTTCGACCCCGTGTCCGCCGTTGCCGCCCCGTCCCCCGTTGCCCATCAGCAGGCCGCCGTCGCCGCCTTTTCCGCCGGCGCCGCCGTAGATCGCGTGGCCTCCGTTGCCGCCGTTGCCGAACAGGCCCGCGCGCCCGCCGTCGCGGGCGGCTTGGCCGGGTAGGCCTTCGCCCGCGTTGCCGCCGTTGCCGCTGATCCAGCCGCCGTTGCCGCCCGAACCGCCGAAGTATCCGTTGCCGCCGTTGCCGAACAGCAGGCCGCCGTGCTGTCCGTTCGGGTTCTCGGCACTGCCGTCGACGCCGTTGCAGATCAGTCCGCAGAACGACGTCCGGACGGCGGCCGCGGTGTTCTCACCGGCTCGCTGGGACGTCGATCTGCCTTGCGGCGCAACGCCGTTGAGCCACCACCACACCTCGTCGGCCGGAGCTTCCAGGGACGACTCGGTCGAGACCAGGTGCACCGCCGGCGGCGGCGTCATCGACGGCCACAGAGCCGCACCGCCGAGGACCGCGGCGCTGCCCGCCAACACTGCCAGATGATGCCGACACGATTTCGACATGGTGACCCCCCACCCGTGACGAGTGCCGAAATTGCATTCCGCGCGCGTTTTTCGCGATTTTCACCGCGTGGAATGCAATTTCGGCGCTGTGTTGCTCGACTGCTCCAGCGCAACGTAACAGAGCAGACAGCCCGTCGGGTCGGCATTGACCGCCGAGAGAGGAAGCTAGTCCCCCAGCAGCTTCTGCCGCAGCGCCTCGTCCTTCTGCAGCACCATCTGCTCCAGGGATGCCTGGAACGCCGACATCCGTTCCCGCAGAGCGACATCGGAGGCGCCGAGGATGCGCACCGCCAGCAGCCCGGCGTTGCGCGCGCCGCCGATCGACACGGTTGCCACCGGCACCCCGGCCGGCATCTGCACGATCGACAGCAGCGAGTCCATTCCGTCCAGTCGGGCCAGCGGCACCGGCACCCCGATCACCGGCAGCGGGGTCGCCGACGCGACCATGCCCGGCAGGTGCGCCGCACCGCCGGCCCCGGCGATGATCACCTCGAGGCCGCGGCCCGCGGCGTCGGCGGCATAGGAAAGCATGCGGGCCGGGGTGCGGTGCGCCGAGATCACCCCGACCTCGAACGGCACCTCGAACTCGGCCAGTGCGGTGGCGGCTTCGGACATCACCGGCCAGTCGCTGTCGCTGCCCATGATCAGGCCCACCCGTGGAGAACTCATGCGTGCGGATCCCATCCGTCGGTCCATTCTGCGTGCGACAACCAGTGTGCCGCCCGCTCGGCGCGCTCCCGCAGGGACTCCACCGACTCGGTCCCGCCGACGATGTTGACGTGGCCGATCTTGCGGCCGGGCCGCTCCTCCTTGCCGTACAGGTGCACTTTGGCGTCGGGCATCCGCGCGAACAGGTGGTGCACGCGCTCGTCCATCGACATCGTCGGCGTCTCGGGCGCACCGAGCACGTTGCCCATCACGGTCGGGGCCAGCGCGGCGGTGTCACCGAGCGGGTAGTCGAGCACCGCGCGCAGATGCTGCTCGAACTGCGAGGTGCGCGCGCCGTCCATGGTCCAGTGCCCGGAGTTGTGAGGGCGCATCGCCAGCTCGTTGACCATCAGGCCGCCGTCGGCGGTCTCGAACAGTTCGACGGCCAGCACCCCGACCACGCCGAGTGACGAGGCGATCGACAGCGCCATTTCCGACGCGGCCGTGCCCAGCTCCTCCGACAGTCCGGGGGCGGGCGCCAGCACGGTGACGCAGATGCCGTCGCGCTGAACGGTCTCGACCACCGGCCAGGCCGCGCCCTGCCCGAACGGTGACCGCGCGACCAGCGCGGCCAGCTCGCGGCGCATCTGCACGCGTTCCTCGATCATCACCGGCACGCCGTCGTCGAGGTACCGCGAGACGACGTCGCGAACCTCGGAAACAGTGGAGGCCATGATCACGCCGCGGCCGTCGTAGCCGCCGCGCACGGTCTTGATGACGACGGGCCTGCCGATCTCGGCGCAGAACGCCACCGCGTCATCAACGGTTGACACCGCGGAGAAGCGGGGCACCGGGGCCCCGAGCTCCGACAGCCGCCGTCGCATCAGCAGCTTGTCCTGTGCGTGCACCAGCGCCGACGGCGGCGGCAACACGTTGACGCCCTCGGCCACCAGCTGGTCCAGCAACTCGGTGGGCACGTGCTCGTGATCGAAGGTGAACGCGGTCGCGCCGGCGGCCACCCGCTGCAGCGCGTCCAGGTCGGTGTGGGATCCGAGGACGACGTCGGGGGTGACCTGGGCGGCGGATTCATCGCTGCGGACGGCCAGCACGCGCAGGGTCTGGCCGAGGGCGATTGCAGCCTGGGCGGTCATCCGGGCGAGCTGACCGCCGCCGATCATTGCTACGACGGGCGGCGAAGCGTGGTTTCGTGACACGGCCTATATGTTGTCATGGCCGACGCCACAGCATTGACCTGCGGTTACGTCGCGATGCGGCATCTCGGCAGCGGCTTACGTAAACTCATTCTTTGTGTCCTTTGCCGATGCGACAATCCGCCGCCTGCCGCGGCCGATCCGTCCTTACGCCGAACGGCACCACGAGCTGATCAAGTTTGCCATCGTCGGTGCGACCACGTTCGTGATCGACTCTGCCATTTTCTTCACGCTCAAGCTGACGATTCTGGAGCCCAAGCCGGTGACGGCGAAGATCATCGCCGGCATCGTCGCGGTGATCGCGTCCTACATCCTGAACCGGGAGTGGAGCTTCCGCGACCGGGGCGGCCGTGAACGGCATCACGAGGCGCTGCTGTTCTTCGGCGTCAGCGGCGTGGGCGTGTTGTTGAGCATGGCGCCGCTGTGGGTCTCCAGCTATGTGTTCATGCTGCGTGCGCCGATGGTCTCGCTGATGACCGAGAACATCGCCGACTTCGTCTCGGCCTACATCATCGGCAACCTGTTGCAGATGGCGTTCCGGTTCTGGGCGTTCCGCCGCTTCGTGTTCCCTGACGAGTTCGCCCGCAACCCGGAGAAGGCGCTGGAGTCGACGCTGACCGGCGGCGGGATCGCCGAGGCGCTGGAAGACGAGTACGAGCTGCGCCACCCCGAAGACTCTGACAACGTCACTCCGATGCGGCCCAGCCGCCGGCGCTGGATGCAGCGTCAGGACGATTCCGACGATTCCAAGGTGTCGCGGACCTCGTAGCCGGGATGCGGCGACGGTCCAGACATAGCGTTTCTTCGTGCCGGGTCGACACCGCAGTGCCCAACCACACCTGTGGGCCGTGGTCGCGGGCGGAGCGGTTGGGGCGCTGATCCGGTACGCCGCCGCGCAGGCATGGCCGCAGCCCCCGCAGATGCTGATCTCCACGACGGTCACGGTCGGGCTGGCATTCGCGGTCGCCGGTTTTCTGATGACCATGGCCGCAATGTCGGTGCTGCCCGGTTTCGTGCTGGGGGTGTGCGCCGGGGCGGCCAGCCTGAGCGCCTGGGCGGTGCTGACGGTCAGTCAACCGCCGTTGTTGTCGATCGCGTTCCTGATGCTGACGCCGGCCGCGGCGATCGGCGGCCTCGCGTTGGGTCTGCTCACGGCACGGGCGGTGGCGCGGTGACGTGGCTGCTGGTGGCTTTGGGCGGCGCCGCGGGCACCGCGCTGGGTCTGGTGTTCGCCCGCAAGCCGCTGGCCGGGACCGCGGTGGTGTGTGCGTTGCTGGGGGCGTTCGGTGCGCAGCCGCGTCCGGAGGCGTTGACCGCGCTGGTCGGGTTCGGGCTGCTGGGCACCGCGGCGAGCATGGTCGCGGTGAGCATGGCGCGGCCGATGTGGCTGGGCGGCGACGCGGTCCTGCCCTCGATGTGGCGGGTCACCCGGCGGTTGGCGGTGCACTGCGCGGTCGGGGCGACGTTCGCGCTGGCCGGTTATCTGGCGCTGCGGGCGGGCACCACGCTGTACGTGAAATTGCGCTAGCAGCTGATCAGCTCGGCTTTCGCCCATCCGCCGTACTGGTAGAGGTAGGTGTACTGCCACTGCGCCACCGAGAACGTGTAGTCGCGCGGGACGTCGCGCATGATCACCTCGCGCGGCGACGCCGCGAGGCACTGGTCGAAGATGCGGCGGGCGCGCGGCAGGTGGTAGCGCCAGCTGATCACGATGATCTTCTGCCAGCCGTGCAGTTCGGCGAGTTCGCGGGTCATCATCGCCTCGCCGCGGGTGGTCGACGGCAGCGGGGCCCGGCAGAGCACCTCGATGTCGGTGCGCGGCCGGCAGGCCTTCTTCATCACCTTGTCGTTGGAGCGGTACGGGTTCGACAGCAGCACCGTCGGGGCGTAGCCCTGCTCGGCGAGTTCGAGCCCGTAGTTCTCGCGGCCGTCGTGTTCGCCGCCGAGGACGACGATGGCGTCGGCGCGGGCCAGCGGGTCCACTTTGGCGTGCGCGAACAGGAACGTGCCACTGGCGCCGTTGAAGGCCAGCACCGCCACCAGCGCTGCCACCCACACCGGGATCAGGAGGTGGCCGCGCCGGATCATCCACTCCCCCGACCCGCGAACACCTCGTCCAGGCTAGGTGAGCCCGCGGGCGGGCGCAGATTCAGCTCGGCGATTCCTCGGTGCCGAGGGTGTCGAACACCTCGTGATAGAGCAGGGAGTGGACGTGCTCGACGCGCGGGATGTCCTGGAATTCCAGCGGGTCCTGCGCGGCGGATTCGATGATCAGCGTGCCGGTGCGCAGGATGCGGTCGACGAGCCCGTGCCGGAACTCGACGCTGTTGATCCGGGCCAGCGGGATGTCGATGCCCGACCGGGTGATCAGGCCGTGGCGGTACATCACGCGGCGGTCGGTGATGACGAAATGGGTGGTCCACCAGTTCAGGAACGGCCAGATGGTCAGCCAGCCGACGAGGATGAGCCAGATCGCGGCGATGACGCCGAACACGATGTTCTTGGCGGTCTGCTCCCAGTTCAGCGTGTTGACGTAGCCGGCCAGGAACGCCGCGGCCGCCGACGCGAGAATCAGGATCAGCGCCGGGATGATCAGCCGCCCCCAGTGCGGGTGGCGGTGCAGCACGACGTGTTCGTCTTTGGCCAGCACGTTCTCCGGGTAACCCACGGCAGCACTGTACTGGGGTTCGGCAAAGTCGGCTGCACGTTCGCGAGGCGTCGCCGCGTTCGGCCGACCACAGCGTAAATTCTTCTCCGTGGATTGCAGGTGCGGTCATGAGCGTGCCGCTCACGAGCACTTCCGGGCTGGATCGGACTGCGGGATATGTGACTGCCCGCGTTTCCGGCCGGCGATCGGCCGCTGGCTGGCGGCGCTGTTCGGGCGCTGAGCCGCTACTTCTGCAGCAACCCTCGCTCGTGGTAGCCGAGGTCGGTGTTGACCAGCCAGGGGTCGACGTTCTCGCCGAAGCACCGGGCGACGCTGCGCAACGCGCTGAGCATGGCGTGGTCCTGGTTGTCGTAGTGGTGCATTCCGTTGCGGCCCATGGGATACAGCGACGGATGCTGCTGCCGTAGGTAGTCCCGGATCCGGATGACGCTGCGGTCGCGGGCCGGGTCGTAGATCGGGTAGGCGTACTGGGACCGCACGATCATCACGCGTTCAATGTCGGCGCCGTCGAGGCCCAGTGCCCGCAGATCCCGGTTGACCAGGTCGGTGAGGTGTTCGTCGGTGGCGTGCCACAGTTCGCCGTCGGGGGCGATGAAGTACTCGAAGCCCAGGAAGGTGCCGTCGAAGCCGGCCGGGGTCAGCTCGTCTGACCATCGGCGGTAGTTCTGGATGCGGCCGGCGTGAAAGTTCTTGCCGGGCGTGTACACCCAGTTGAACGGGATGTCGTGGGCGCGGTTCAGCGCGACGGCGACGGTGATCAGCGAGCGGTGCCGCAGCGCGTCGGCGAATGCGCGAATGTGCTTGGGCGGGGCGGGTTCCAGTGCGTCGACCAGCAGGCGTAGCGGCATGCTGGAGAACACGGCGTCGCCGGTGACGCTGGCGCCGTCGGCGAGCTGGACGGTCCAGGTGTCGCCGGTGCGGCGCAGTCCGGTCACCGGGGTGTTCAGTGCGGCGACGGCGCCGTGGTCGGCCAACGCGGTCGCGGCGGCTTCCCAGAGCTGGCCGGGTCCGCGGCGCGGGTAGCGGAACACGTCCTGCGCGGCGGTGTCCGCGTCGTGGCGACGCTGCCAGCCGATCGGTTTGATGCGCTGGTTGGCCCAGTCGCTGGTCAGCTCTTCGGGTTCGGTCAGCCAGGTCTTGCGGACGTAGCCGTCGAAGAACGTCTCGTACCAGTGCCGCCCGAACTCCCCCACGCCCCACTGCCGGAAGTTCTCCGACGGCGGTTCGACGAGCCGGAGGCCGCGGCGGGTCCGCGCCCACATCAGGCTGCTCAGACCGCGCATGCCGCGCCGAACGCCCATCTGGGTCAACAGGTCTCGGCCCAGGAGTGGGTAGCGGACGTAGTGTCCGCCGACCAGCATGGCCGAGCGCCGGCCGACGGCGTGCCATTCGTCGTGGGCCAGCAGCGATTTCCACATGTCGAGGACTTCTTCGCTCCGGGTGAAGAACCGGTGCCCGCCGGGGTCGATGCGCCAGTCGCCGTCGGTGGGGGTGCGCGCCAGGCCGCCGACGTGGGCGGAAGCCTCATAAAGCCGGGGCGTCACTCCCCTGTTCACCAATTCCAGTGCGGCGGTGAGGCCGGCGGGCCCGGCGCCGATGACCAGCGGTCTGCGGGTCGTCACCGGGGGCTACTTTCCCCGCCGCTGCGGGAAGGTGCGGTACTGCTCGACGAGGTCGTCGATGTGTGCCGCGGTGAGCTCGTTGAGCGGGGTGTCGAGGAACATCAGCTGGGCATACTGGCTCTGCAGCGGCGGGAATCCGCTCAGCAGCGGTTCAGCGGTGGTGCGCAGGACGAGGTCGATGTCGCTGATCTCGAACGCCGCGGTGATGTCGCAGCCGTCGCGCAGGGCCCGCTGATGGGCCGCGCGCAGTTCGTCGGCGGCGTCGTAGGCCAGCAGCACGTTGATCCGGAAGCAGTCGCCGGCCATCGCGGTCTGAGCCGCGCGCGCCGCCGCGGCGAGATCCTCAGGCAGCAGACTCAGGTCGCCGTGGATGCGCACGCCGCAGTCGGCCGGGTCGAAATGCTCGGGGATCAATGTGGAGAAGAAGTGTGCGGACGCGGCGTAGACCGCGTCGAGTTCGTGGCCGGGACGGGCCAGGTTGGCGCGGCTGAGGTTGTACACGGTGACGGTCTGCACGTCGTTGCGTTGCAGGGCGAGCAGGATCTCGACGACCTTGTGCGCGCCGCGCCGGTACGCGTCGGTCAGCGTGGCGTCGTTGGCCTGGGCCCAACGGCGTAGGCCGTCGGGTATCAGGCCCACATGAGCCGGCTTCATCGCGCGTACAACCCCCAACTGCCGATCGTTCCCTCAGCAAAGGTAACGCAGCTAACGGAATTCTGCGTATGGAACATGGAAACCCATGACACTGCATCATTTCGACCCATGGACAGCGAACGATGCGCGGTCACCCGGCTACGCCGGATGCCATTGCCGCCAGCGGGAGGGTTCAGTCCTCGCCCGGCCGCAGCACCGCCAGCACAGTCAGGATCAGGATCTTGAAGTCGAGGATCAGCGACCAGTTCTCAATGTAGTAGTTGTCGAACTCCGCGCGGTCGGCGATGGAGGTCTGACCGCGCAGCCCGTGCACCTGCGCCCAGCCGGTCATGCCGGCCTTGACGCGGTGGCGTTGACCGTAACGCCGGATCTGCATCTCGAACAGGTCGACGAACTCGGGCCGTTCGGGCCGGGGCCCGACCAGGCTCATATCGCCGCGCAGCACGTTGATCAGCTGGGGCAGCTCATCCAGTGACGTCTTGCGCATGAGCTTGCCGATGCGGGTGCGCCGGTCCTCCCCCTCGACGCCGCCGGGAGCGGCGCCGTCCTGGAGCGCGAAGCCGGCGTCGGCCGGGTCGGCGGGACGCATGCTGCGGAACTTCAGGCATTTGAACACGTTGCCGTCGCGGCCGATGCGTTCCTGCCCGAAGAACACCGGCCCGGGTGAGCTCAGCCGGACCGCGAGCGTAAGCGCGAGGAACAGCGGCGAGATGAGCAGCAGGCCCAGAGCAGCGACGCTGCGGTCGAACGCGTGCTTGACGGCGAACTGCCAGCCCCGCGGGTCCACCCGGTAGAGCACCATCAGCGGGACGCCGCCGAGGTGCTCGACGCGCGCGTTCACCCCGACCGCGTCCATCAGGCGGGGCACCACCCGCACCCGCATCCCGAGGTTCTGGGCGCGCTGGGCCAGCAGGGCCAGCTGTTCGTCGGGCAGCGCACACGGGGCGATGATCAGGTCTTCGGACTTGGTTGTGCGGACGGCGCTTTCCAGGTTGTCGGTGGTGCCCAGGTAGGGCACATCGAGCAGGTCGGTGTCGGAGGGGCGGGTGTCGTCGATGACACCGACGGGGCGCAATCCGTAGTCGGGTGTCTCCCGCATGCGGGTGATGAGCTGCTGGGCGACGGGACCGTTGCCGACGACCAGCGCGGTCGAGCCGAATCTGAATTTGCGGCGCAGGTAGCGCTGGGCCAGGGAGCGCAGCAGTCGGACGCCGGGGATCAGCACCGCGGCGCAGATCCACAGCTTCACGCCGACCTCGCTGGGGCGTACGTACTGGCCGGGCGCGACGTCTTCGGCGAGCTTGGGCACCACGGCGATCAGCACGGCCAGGGTGGCCAGCGCCGAGACCGCGACCGAGGTCTCGACGGGTTCGAAGTCGTCGATGAAGCGGTGGCTGAGTTTGCGTTTGTACATCGACCGGGTGGTCAGCGCGATGATCAGGATCGGGACGAAAACCCAGGTCCAGAGCGCAACTCCGCGTTCGGCGACCGGCCCGTTGGTCCACCACAGGGCCAGCGCGACCGCCCAGATGGCCGCCCAGATGTCCAGGACGACGGTGAGGGTGCGGTAGCCGGATTCGTTGCGCAGGCTGTCGAGAACCTTCGGTGCGGCGGGGACGTCGACGACGGTCGGCACCGCCGCCGCGGTCAGGCGCGGCATCGTCGGCCGACGACTCGGCGCATGAGTCGCCGTGTGAAAGTTCGCCTGCATCCCTCAGCTTCCCCGAAGAGTCTGGGCTCACTGTATGTGTGCCAGAGTGCTGGCGCAGGGAAATGGGAACGTGGCGTCCGGGTTTGCTCCGACATTCCCGGCCGCTGGTGGCGGCTGGGGTCGGGCTCAGGCGGTGTCGGCGGCGAAGACAAGCTCGGCGGCCAGCGCGGTGAGGTCGCCGAGGATCTGCCGGTGGCCGGCGCCCCAGCGGCGGGGCTGGGTGTCGAAAACGCACAGTGCGCCAATGGCATTGCCGTCGGGATCGACCAGCGGGTTACCGAGATAGGCGCCGACAGAGCCGTCGCGGACGGCTGGGTGGCCGCGGAACACCGGATGGTTGCGTGCGTCCTCGACGGCCAGCGGTGCGCCGGTGGCCACCACGCACTTCGAGAACGAGCGGTCCAGCGCCGTCAGCCTTCTCTGAGCGAGGTCGTCGCGCGGCCCGGTGAAGCTCTTGAAGTACTGCCGGTCGGCGTCGACCACGGCCAGTGCGGCGAACGGTGCACCGAGGGCGTGGGCGGCGGCGGAGGTGATCCGGTCGTAGACCGGATCGGCCGGCGAGTCGAGCAGGCCCGTGGCGTGCACGGCGCGCAGCCGGCGCGGATCGGTGAGCACCGCGGCGGCCCGGTCGATCGCGGTGACGGTGCCGGGCAGGTGCCCGGTGACCTCGGCGGCGACGGGGTTCTCACGGCGGGTGAGGTCGCGGACCATCTGGGACGCGACGGCGCGGGCGACGTACGCATCGACGTCCTGGCCGGCCTCGCGCGCGCACTCGTCGAGCCGGCGGTTGAGCCAGTCGTCGAAGCGTGGGAGCGGAGCGGTCATCCTCTAGCGGTAACCGCATTTCGCTCGATCTACACGTGCGGTAGGAAAATGCCAGGTAACGCGCGGTGCGTGAGAGCTGTTGGCGTGTGCCGCAACTCGCTGCGTCAGTACGCGCCCGAGTGGCTGAGCATCGCCTTGACCGTCTTGACGGCGATCAGCAGGTCGGGGATGGGCCGCCTGCGGCCTGCCCTCGAGTCCTGCCGGGCGGTCATCCGCGCAGGGTGCCGACGTGGTCGCGGTACCACGCGACCGTGCGGTCGATGCCCTCCTCTAGGCCTATTCTCGCGACCCAACCGGCCTCGGCGAGTTTGGAAACATCGAGCAACTTCTGCGGTGTGCCATCGGGTTTGGTGGTGTCCCACTCGGTCCCTCCGGTGAAGCCGACGGCTGACGCGATCGTCTCGGCGATCTCGCGGATGGTGACGTCGGACCCGCTCCCTACATTGACCTGCTCCGGGCCGTCGTAATGCTCGAGCAGATGGAAGCATGCATCCGCCATGTCGTCCGCGTGCAGAAACTCACGCCGCGGTGTGCCGGTCCCCCAATTTGTCACTGACGGAGCCCCGGCCGCTGCTGCCTCGTCGTAGCGACGGATAAGTGCGGGTAGAACGTGGGAACCGGTGGGCGAGAAGTTGTCGTTAGGTCCGTAGAGATTCGTCGGCATTGCTGAGATCCATGGCAGGCCGTACTGGCGGCGGACGGCCTGCACATGCAGGATTCCTGAGATCTTCGCGATGGCGTATGCGTCGTTGGTCGGCTCAAGGTGTCCGGTAAGTAGCGACTCTTCCCTGATTGGCTGCTCGGCGAACTTTGGGTAGATGCACGAGGAGCCCAGGAACAGCAGGCGCTCCACTCCCACCTCGCGAGCCGCGTCTAGGACGTTGACCTGGATACGGAGGTTATCGCTGAGAAAATCGACGGGATAAGTGCTATTGGCAAGAATCCCACCGACTTTCGCCGCGGCAAGAACCACGTACTTCGGCTCGATCTCACGCATGTAGGCAAATACGGCGTCCCGGTCTTTTAGGTCCAGCTCGGCCGAGGTTCGACCGACGACGTTCTCAAATCCGGCTGCCTGCAGCCTGCGGACAATCGCGGAGCCGACCATGCCCCGGTGGCCGGCGACGTAAAAGGTTGCGCTGCGGTCGAGTTCACCCGGCGAGTAATTGACCTCCTCGGTCATGCCGTCACCGGCGCGACGGCGGTGGGAGTGCGCCAGGAGTCGAGTTGCACCCGGTCGATCCAGGGCCGACCGGCGTGCTCGAGTGCCTCGACGTCGGCATCGACCATCAGGCGCGCCAGTTCGCGGCCGTCGACAGTTGGTTCCCAGCCGAGCTTGGTCCGGGCACGGGCGTTGTCCCCGATCAACGCGTCGACTTCCGTGGGCCGGAGATAGCGTTCGTCGAATCGGACGTGGTCCTCCCAGTTCAGACCCGCTCGGTCGAAGGCGATCTGGAGGAACTCACGCACGGTGATGCCCACGCCGGTAGCCAGAACGTAGTCGTCAGGTTCATCGACCTGGAGCATCCGCCACATGCCCTCGACGTACTCAGGGGCGTAACCCCAGTCCCGGATCGCATCGAGGTTGCCCATGTAGACGTAGTCCTGCACGCCGGCCTTGATGGCGGCCACGGCCCGGGTGATCTTGCGGGTCACGAATGTCTCACCGCGGCGGGGTGATTCGTGGTTGAAGAGGATCCCATTGACCGCGAATATGCCGTATCCCTCGCGGTAGTTCTTGGTGATCCAGTAGCTGTACAGCTTGGCTGCCGCGTAGGGCGAGCGGGGATAGAACGGGGTGTCCTCGTTCTGGGGAGGGGGTGTCGCTCCGTACAGTTCGGACGACGACGCCTGATAGAACCTGGTCTTGATCCCCGAGAGGCGCACGGCTTCCAGCATTCGGATCGTGCCGGTGCCGGTGGTGTCGGCAGTGTGTTCAGGTTCGTCAAAAGACACGCGCACATGCGACTGTGCAGCGAGGTTGTATACCTCGTCAGGGTCGATGCCGGCCAGCAGGGTCACAAGCCGGGCCCCGTCGCTGAGGTCGCCGTAGTGAAGAAAGAGCTTGGCTCCGGGCAGGTGCGGGTCGACGTAAAGGTGGTCAATACGTGACGTATTAAAGGTCGAGGCGCGCCGGATCAGTCCGTGAACCTCGTAGCCCTTACTGAGGAGCAATTCGGCCAGATAAGAGCCGTCCTGGCCGGTGATACCAGTGATCAACGCCCGCTTGGTCATACGATTCTTTCCCCCAGCAGTGTGCGGAGCCGCAGCCTCGCTGCGGGCAGTGGAACTATCAGCCTACCGACCGCTTCGAATTTCGTTGGCCCTGTGGCGGACCGCCGAACGCGACGTATTTCAGTACGCGCCCGAGGGGCTAAGCATGACCTTGATTGTCTTGATCGCGATTAGAAGGTCCGAGACCATAGACCAGTTCTCGACGTAGAAGAGGTCGAGCCGGACCGAGTCTTCCCAGGACAGGTCGGAGCGTCCGCTGACCTGCCACAGGCCGGTGATGCCGGGACGGACGAGGAGGCGCTTCATCGCGTGCTCGTCGTAGGCCTGAACCTCACGGGCCAGCGGCGGGCGCGGGCCCACCACGCTCATGTCACGCTTCAACACGTTGATGAACTGCGGCAGCTCGTCGATGCTGTACTTGCGCAAAATACGCCCGACCCGCGTGATGCGCGGATCCTCGCGGATCTTGAACAGCACCCCGCCTTCGCTCTCGTTGAGGGCGGCGAGCTTGTCGACCATCTTGTCCGCGCCGTCGACCATGGTGCGGAACTTGATCATCTCGAAGGGCTTGCCGTCGAGGCCGATGCGCTCCTGGCGGTAGAACACCGGTCCGCGGCTGGTCAGCTTCACCGCGATCGCAACAGAGAGCAGGACCGGCAGACCCACGAGTAGGACGGTGCTGGAGAACACGAGGTCGAAGAAGCGCTTCTGAAAGCGCTTGGCGCCGTTGTACTGCGGCTTCTCGACGTGGATCAGCGGCAGGCCGGCGACTGGGCGCATCTGCAGGCGCGGGCCGGCGATGTCGACGACGCCGGGTGAGACAAGGAGGTCGATGTCGAGCTTCTCGAGTTCCCACGACAGGTCGCGGATGCCGCGACCGTCGAGGCGCTCAGTCGCGGTGACCGCGACGGCGTGGCTGCCGGTGATGCGGACAGCGTCGACGACATCGGATTCGTCGCCGTACGAGGGCACTGCCCCGACACCGGGCACGTCCACCTTGGTGCGGTGCATGGGTCCCGGGATGCAAGCGCCGACCACTTGATACTCGGAACCGGGCTCGCGGGCAAGCGATTTGGTGAGGTCGCGGACGGCGGACGTGCTACCTACCACCAATACGCGGGTGATGCAGCTTCCATGCTTAAGGCGTGCGCGTACGACTATCCGCCGCGCGATCCAGCGCCCCAAAGCTAGAAAAAGCAACCCGGCAGGGAGCGCAACCACAAGATAGCCACGGGCGATCTCGAGCTTAAACAGCATGGAGACGATTGCGACACCGCCAAAAACCGACAGTGTTGCCAGCCAGACGCGACGGTACTCCTCCGCGCCGGATCCGATCACCCGCGGTGAGCGAGAGCGGTTGATAGAAAGAGCGACCATCCAAAGAACGGCGACGAAGCCGGACACCATCGTGTAGTCGATATATCGGTAAGTGGAGACCTCTCCAGAGAGTCCGCCGAAGCGAACCCACTGAGCCAGGCCAACAGCCGCCGCCACCCCGATCAAGTCAATCGCCACGAGACGGAGCGCATACCCTTGTTGCCAGGTAGGTATTTTGCCGGGAATCGGCACGATGTTTGCTGAAGTCCCGACCTGATCACTTACCGCCGTCATGCATCCCCCCGCACAGTTCTTCCCCACCTGGCACTTTAGCGCGACCACCTTGATTAACTCAAGGCGAACAGCTTCTTAACTCGGGAGTGTACCGTCCCCTGTCGGAACGGTCCTGATGAACGGGCATCTACGCACGGCCCTCCATCTAAGACACAAAAGCCCACAAGACGCGTTGATTAACCACGCGACACTTACTCAGACCGACGGTTGCTATCACGTTTGCCTTCGAGCAGGTGGAGAGAAGCACACCCCACTCAACAACTAGGCACCGCGAGTGGACCTCGCGAGAAACTCAATGACGGGCTGAATAGCCGCGGCAATCTGAGCCCCCGCCTCCACGAATACATCAGGACCTCTCCCGATCGGGTCAGGAACATCAAGAACTCGGTTGGGCGACGCCCGCGAGCGAAATGCCGCCAGATCAGCGATACCGCAAAGCTCTGGGATAGACGCAAGCAACGCGGCCTCGTTAAGCGTGAAGGTTCGATGAAGCGAGCGCGGTGCGAGCTCAAGGACCGATGATCGGTGCTCGCGAGTCATGGTGAGAACCAAATCAGCCTCGGCGACGAGTCTCCTGGTCAACTGGCGTGCGGCGAAATCGGAGGCATCGCCCCCAAGCTGCTCAAGGACATTTGCCGCTTCGACGTGCATCCGACTCCCGATCACCGCCCTCGTACCTGCGCTAGACGCGCGCAGACCTATTACACCTAGGCGATCGGCACGGGCCAATGCAAGCCGCTCAGCAGTCGGCGAGCGGCAAATATTGCCAGTACAGACGAATAATACGTGCAGAACCACTCCTTCACTAGCCGGGGCGGCAACGCTAAAAAGGGTAACTGACGAGCCTGGGCGCGCTCGCTGGGCGCGACTCAACAGCATCGTCCAACATGGTCGCGACGAAACCCCCTAACCCTCTCTAGCTGCAATCAGGACGCGTTGGTTCTGGCCCACCCGCTCGTGCCACTTCACACGACCACGGCAAAAGCTCTGGCGACTTGCGCTAAGCGCCAAGCTAGGTTGCACTAAACCTGCCTGACCGTGCGGGGAATCCACAGTCGATTGCTTCTGTCCGCGGCAACCTGGCGTGCCGCTTTCAAGTGTGGGATAGTTCGACACACATTTGGGGGAATTTCTAACGGCGGCAGGCCAGCCTCATCGTCTGATTGCGGAGCAATCGAGATGCGAGTGAGCGAGTCGGCAAATATAGCAAGGAAGCGCATGAAGATTGCAGTTCTCGGAACGGGTTACCTAGGTGCCACGCACGCGGCTGCAATGGCAAGCATTGGCCATGAAGTTCTGGGGGTGGACGTAGACGAGGCCAAACTTGCCAAACTCAGTGCAGGCGAAATCCCCTTCTACGAACCAGGATTGGAACATCTCACGAAGCAGCAACTGGACTGCGGACGGCTGCGCTTCTCGTCGTCCTATGCTGAAGCAGCCGACTTCGCCGATGCCTTTTTCCTCGCAGTCGGCACCCCTCAACGCAGAGGCGAGTACGCAGCAGACGTTTCAGCGATCGACAGCGTGATCACTTCGCTTGCGCCGTTGATATCCCGGCCGGCTGTAATATTCGGCAAATCCACTGTGCCTGTGGGTACCGCAGAACGCCTCCGCGCACTGGCACAACATATTTCACCTGCCAACGACTCGCTAGAAGTTGCCTGGAATCCTGAGTTCCTCCGTGAGGGACATGCAATTAAAGACACGCTAGAACCCGACCGCCTCGTGCTAGGAACCGCGAGGACAGAGACAGGACGAGCCGAAGCGGTCGCGCGCGAAATCTACGCACCGCTAATTGCACGGGGTGTGCCCTTCCTTACCACCGACCTCGCAACCGCTGAGCTAGTAAAGACTTCGGCAAACGCGTTCCTGGCGACAAAGATTTCCTTTATCAATGCCGTCGCTGAAGTCTGCGAGGCCGCAGGAGCCGACGTGGTAGAGCTAGCCGATGCGCTCGGCTACGACGCCAGGATCGGACGTGCTTTTCTCAACGCCGGCTTGGGGTTCGGGGGAGGATGCTTACCTAAGGACATTCGCGCATTCATGGCTAGGGCAGGTGAGCTGGGCGCCGATCAGGCCCTCACCTTCCTACGCGAAGTTGACAACATCAACATGCGCCGACGGACCCAGGTCGTGGAACTTACACGCCAGATGTGCGGCTCTCTATTGGGGGTGCGGATTGCTGTGCTCGGAGCAGCCTTCAAGCCTGACTCAGATGACGTCCGAGACTCACCTGCGCTGAACGTCGCTGGCCAACTCCAACTGCAGGGCGCGGCTGTGACCGTCTACGACCCCAAAGCAATGGACAACTCCAAAGCGCTGTTCCCAACATTGGGATACTCCATGTCCGCCCTGGATGCGTGCGAACACGCCGATATCGTTCTCGTCCTTACCGAGTGGGCTGAGTTCCGCGAAATCGACCCCGGCGAACTAGCTACACATGTGAGCCACCGCCGAGTTGTAGATGGCCGCAATTGCCTCGATAGCCGAGCGTGGCGACAAGCCGGTTGGGAGTACCGAGGGTTGGGTAGACGGGGTGTGGAATGACCGCCGCCCGCCGAAATCTTGCTGGGTTCACCGGGTCTGGGTACCAACGTGGGCGCTCTGTGGCTTGGCAGTTAGCATGGCTATTCGTATCGGGCGCAATCGTGATGCGTTGGTGGTGCCCAAATCGGCTGCGCATCTTCCTTTTGCGAAAGTTTGGAGCGTCAATCGGAAACGGCGTGAATCTAAGGCATAACGTCCGCATCCATTGGCCTTGGAAACTGCACGTCGGGGACTACAGCTGGGTAGGTGAGAATACCTGGATCCTCAACCTCGAACCGGTAACGATTGGCGCCAACGTTTGCATTTCGCAGGACGTACTGCTTTGCACAGGCAGCCACGACCGACGGTCGCCTACTTTTGAATTCGACAACGCCCCGATCACCATTGAGGATGGGGCTTGGGTGGCGGCTCGCGCGACGGTCCTGCGCGGTTCCGTCATCCAACACGACGCCGTTGTCGGCGCGACCGCACTCGTTCCGGGAGGCCAAGTCAAGGCAGGAACCGTTATGGTAGCTCCTGCTGCGGTGGCGTTGGACGGTGGACACACTCGTGCTCGTGGGCCATCGGCCTGAGTGGGAAAGCCCTGCCGATCGATCCGCATCGGCACGGCCAGCCTCGATAGAGCGCAATTGCTCTCAGTCGTGCGGGGGTGGACGTAGATTCAGCCCGCGACGAACCGCTCGCATTAGAGAGGGATGACGAATGCCCACCCCATCCGCCAACCAACCGAAGCTCCGTGTCTGCTTCTTCATCCCTGGTTTTGATTATGGCGGTGCACAGAAGCAGTGCATCCTCTTAATCAACGAACTTCAACGCAGAGACGACGTAGAACTAACTCTGATCCGATTCCGCCCTGGAGCGCAGGATCACCTCTTAGAGACGCACAATCTCCGATGCGAATATGTCAAAGTTCGATCCAACTTCGACATACGTGCGGTGATCACAGTTGCCCGTTTAGTCTCGGCCTATAAAATCGATGTCATTATCTCTTGGGTAAGAGTCTGCGACGTGTACTCGTACTTCATTCGCCGCTTGACCCCCAAAGTTAGATGGGTGATGACCCAGCGGAACTCTCGCCACGCGGATACATGGCTATTTCGGCTGCGCGATTTTTTGGGCCAACGAGCCGATGCTATTGCCGCCAACTCACCAGGCGGCGTGCAGTGGTGGAGGGAAAGACGTACCGGCGGCAGCGTGCATCTAGTCAGCAACATCGCCGCTCCTCGGCACGAACCTGGCACTGAGCAACGCAAACAAAGCGTTCTCTACGTGGGCAGACTCGAACCGCAGAAGAATGTCGAAACAATGATAAAGGCATTTGCTCTTGTTGCGCAGTCTCATCCGACCGTCTCAATATGGGTTTGCGGGGATGGCTCGCTGCGAGCACAGTTAGAGCAGATCGCAGTACGGGCAGGCCTAGAAGACAGAATTGAGTTCCTAGGCTTCAGGCAGGACGCAACCGAGTGGATGGCTCGTGCCCGGGTTGTAGTGAGCCTGAGCGACCACGAAGGAATGCCTAACGTGCTAATGGAGGCCGTTCAGGCTAAATGCACGATAGTAGCCTCAGGGATCAAAGAACATATCGACTTCCTCGGACCGTCGTATCCATTACTTGTAGAGAACCACCACGACGCGGAAGAGGCTGCGGCAAAAATAGCTGAGGGCCTTCGAACAAACTGCAGCTCGGATCACTTAACGCATGCTCTTAAGCGCCTCGAAAGCATGGAAGCCTCCGAAGTTGCTGATTCTTACATGCAAATCTTTCAATCGGTGGCCTTACCGAAAACTGAGGGATGTAGCACGAGTGAACGATAAAGATACCGACGGGCGCCCCACTCCACTTCGAGTAATAGTCATAAGTCACGCATATAACGGCCCCGGAAGGTTAGAACCGTTCGCCGAATTAGGCAAACGGGTCAATTTGACGCTTGTAGGCCCATCGAACCATCCAAATGGGGCTTTGGAGAACTTGGCCTCCACCCGGCAACTTGTCCATATAGTTGGGTTGGACGCGATTTCATTCGGGCGCACGCAATACATGCTCCGCGGCGTGCGTTCAGTCCTTCGGAATAGCCAACCCGACATCGTCTGCATCGAGTATGACCCGTGGCACCTTCAATTCGTACAGGTGCTGGTCGTTTTGAAACTAATACGATCAGACGCGCGCCTCATTCCTGTCGTCAAAAAAAATACTTTTAGAAATCCGTCATCAAAGTTCGGTAAGATGAAGCGGTTGCTAGCACGTTGGGGAATAAATAGAGCAACAGCGATAATCGCGGCTAGTGGAATGACGCGCGAGATGTACATTCGCGAACTGGGAGCTCGCGAATCGCAGGTGCACGTCCAGCCGCATCTGGCTGTAGATGTTTCCCGATTTGCACCTGCGGAGTCCAAACCAGATTCTCCAACGGTCCGCATCGCCTTCGTAGGCAAAATTGGCTCCGTCAAAGGAGTGCCGGATCTCCTGTCCGCGTTCAAATTAGTACAGCAGCGGTGCACTACGACTGTCGAGCTGCGCTTGGCCGGCAGCATCGTTGATCCCACGGTTAAGTCCCTGCTGGCATCTGTGGACAGCGTAAACTACGTCGGGCCGATCAACAATGAAGAATTGCACGGATTTCTGAGCGAAGTCGATATTTTCGTAATGCCCGCACAGGTCCTTCCCGACCATCAAGAACATGATGGTCGAGCCGTTCTCGAGGCGATGTCGGCGGGAATCCCGTGCATCGTAAGTACGAGTGGGATACTTCCCGAGCTGGTATCCCGCGCGGAAGGCCGAGTCTTTCCCACGGGTGACGTATCCCGTTTCGCGGATTGCCTCGAAGAGCTGATCACCGACTCCGAACTACGACGGGAACTCGGCAATCACGCCAGAAAGCGAGCCATGGCACAGGCCAGCCCGTCAGCACTCGCGACACAAAGGTTGGCACTATTCAACAAGTCTATGGAGGTAAAGGATGAGCAATCACCCAGCCGGCGATAACGCGGGGTACACGGCCCGTAGCGAATATCTGGCAGAAGACGTCGCTCAGAACTATGTCAGAAACCGCTTCAGCGGCGCGTTAGGCAAATATCGCTATCGGCGCGAACAACGTGCGGTCAACAAGCTACTCGGGCAACTTCCCGCTGATCAGATAAGCGCGGTACTGGACTGCCCGACGGGAATCGGCCGCTGGATACCTAATCTTGCTGCTGTATCGCCTCAGCGGATAGTGGGTGTTGACGTATCCCCAACGATGTTAAAAAGGGCAAGGGAGGTCCGCATTGCGGGTGTCTCACTGGAATTTCAAGAGGGAGTCGCCGAATCCCTCCCCTTCGAAGCCGGCGAGTTCGATTTGGTGTTTTGCCATGCTCTGTTGAAACACCTGCCTGAAGCAGCACAGCTAGAAGTCCTACGGGAACTCGCTCGGGTTTCCGGCAAGTATGTCCTGGTTGCTGCTTCGGTACGCCGCGGGCCAGCCGGTATTATTCGGCAGTTTAGACAAGCAAAAGGCGCAGTCGCCGTTAAGCAGGACTGGTTCGAGAAAGCGGCCGCGTCGAACGGCTTGAGTGTGATCTCTTCCCGCAAAGCGACTACTCCTCTGGGCGTGGAGTACAGCTACCTGCTGCGAAAGGCATAAGATTCGCTCCCTGCTTGATTCATGGGTGACGAGGCCCCATCCTAGGAGGACATATCATCCGTGTAGCGAACTCTTGGGCTACATCTAGTGATTATCGCCTCGCGCAAAGAATTCGCAGCCATTTTCTCTTATCTGTACATTATGAATTAGCGCAGAAAGAATAAATCTTGATTCGACGACTGGCTTCAGCGATCCACCGGCGACGTGACCCCATAGGGTATGCACGGTCGATAGGAGTGACCGTGGGGAACGGATGCAGACTCATTCGCGTCACCTTTAGCAGAGAGCCCTATCTAGTTCAACTCGGCGATCATGTAAGCGCTACTCGTACACACTTTGAAACTCATGACGGCGGGGTCTGGGTACTCCGCGACGAGCATCCGGATATCGATATAGTTCGTCCCATACGTGTGGGTAACAACGTATATTTCGGCTATGGATGCATAGTCTTGCCTGGTGTGACTATCGGCAATAACGTCGTCGTGGGCGCTGGGTCGATCGTTACCCGTGATATACCCGACAACAGTGTGGCCGTGGGCATCCCGGCGAGGGTGATCAAGCCACTTAGCGAGTACGCTGAAGCTGCTCTGAAAAGGTCCCATCCCACCAAGCGTATGGCAATTGCGCAGAAGAAAGCCTATTATTCTCGCCTTTATAATGCAGACTGACTACGGGCGCCAGCGCTCTCGTAAATAGAACGATGAATTGCTGAACGAAAATTTACGCTTCTGACGGGCGCCTTCAATTGGAGCACGCAATGCCAGCGGCATTCTCTTGATCAAATCCTTCAAACGAAGACGTAACGAAGGAGGTTGACTGCTTGCACCGGAACCCCACGTCGTGACGTAATCGCTCTGCAATGGTGGCTGGGAAAACATCTTTACGTGATCTATCTTCTTTGCTTGCACCATCATCATAACTGGCTTCTTATTCAGCAGCCCTACACGCTGCCGTACCTGGTTGGGATCCACAACACTGTAAATAGTGGATTTCTTCGTTAGCTCCACCCCTGGGTAACGCGCCTCGTAGAGCATGACATGATCAATTTGGAAGCCATTCTCGCTAGAGAAAACCCTAAACATGAACTCCGGGCTAAATTGATAGAATCCGTGCCCCATCAAATTATTTGCCGGCGAATTCGTAAAAATAGTCCCACCGACCTTCAACATGTCCGCGAGATTAGCGAACGATGTAGAAATATCGAATATATGTTCGAGTGAACCGCCGTCAATTACCGAATCATATCGACTGTGCCATGACTCTGGCACGGGCTCATTCATATCATGGATAGTATCGGCACCTTGATACGGAGACGCATCAAGTACAGTGATTGATTTTGCTTCCATGAAATCCCGGAGGAACCCGTCGAGATAGTCTCCCCAGCGATAATTGTCAAGGGACGCAGGCGAGACACCATAGTGCTGACGGTACTCCCGTTGAAAGAACGATACTTCGCTCGGAAAAAGCCTCAAGGATTGGCGACCTAGAGTAAGTACCTCGTCGAAGCAGACCCCGCTGCGCTTCGCGTCCCAGAGCAACCTTGCCCCCAAATATCCAATCCCCATAGGCAAGAATTATGCCACAGGAAAATTCTGACGGGCGTCCATCAACAGTGGGCAGCCGATTCCGGTTCGACACTTCTCGGGCACTGTTGGAGAGAACCCCGTGCACGCGCCTCGTCTGGCGACGCGAAGGGCGTCAGCTACGCAGCAAGCGGAGCTCCGCCTACGGCCGGCTCTACGCTAGGAGGCTTTTCGGCGCGTCGATACGATGGGCGTTGAAAGTCCGCTCTCGACGTTTATTATCGTCGCGATCGTTTGTCCTCGCACGAGGCCAGCCGATGGGTGCCCTAACCAGAAACGCGAGCCGACCATGATGCGTGCCTGCACGCATCAGCTTTAGACGATACGGAAGTCGACCACATTATGAAAAAAGAACAGAGCTAGGCAGTGGACTCGGATACGCGTCGCAATATACATGCCTACTATTTGAACTTCATTGTGGTGGCCATTGTAGGATTTATTGTAAATCCTCTTTTGCTAGCCGCACTCGGCCCGCTCATGTTTGGGATATGGAAGTCGCTTCAAAGGTATCTAGATTTCGCTACAGTTGCAGACGGGCGCGCTTCCCAGGCATTGAAATGGGTCGTCGCAAGTAGATCCGGGTATAGCGACGACGAGAAGCGGCGTGATATTGGCGCTGCGATCATGATATGGATGCGCTGGCTCCCCGCTGCGGCAATCGTTGCTGGTGGGGTAACGCTAGCATCGCCATTGCTAATTAGCGGCATACCCGAAGATTCGAAACGGATTGTTTACACCGCAGCTGCAATATTGGCCGCCAACACCGTGTTACTCGGCTTCATGTCAGTCCCCGACGCGGTCCTCACGGGAGTGAATCAGGGCTACAAATCAATGCTTGTCACCACATCCGTCTTCGTGGCGAGCAATGGGGCGATGGTCGTGGCTGCGTTTCAGAGCTGGCCACTGTGGTCCTTGGCAATAATCATCCTTACCGCCGCAGTTATAAACGCAGCCATTACTCTGCTTGTTGCGCGGAGGTCAATCTCCTGGTGGGGTATCGCACGGCCGCACCGAACCGACATACGGCGCGTTTTTGGGTACAGCGCTTGGACGCTTGGTTGGGTCGTCGTTGACAAGCTTTTTCTCGCATCTGAGCTGATCCTCATCAGCATCATGTTGGGAGCTGTAGAAGTTAGTCGCTACACCTTCACCACTTACGTAATGCAATTTGTCCTATCCATAGCGCTTGTGACAGCTAGCGGCTTCATGCCCAAACTTGGCGCCCATCTCGGGGCGTCGGAGTACGACGACGCTGCGGTACGTGCACGCTCCGTGCGCCACCTCGTAATGGGACTTGCGGTACTCGGCAGTAGTGCGGTCCTCGCCTTCAACGGCGCTTTCGTCTCAATCTGGGTGGGTAACGACCAGTATCTAGGGAATTCTCTAAACGCGCTTTTAGTAATTTGCGGACTTCAACTTGCCCTTCTTCGGATGGACGGACAGATTCTGGACGTAACCATGCGGATCGCACCGAAAGTGATGGTGGGGCTCTTCAGTAGTGTAGGTGCGATAGTTTCGGCTATAGCGGTATTTGCCGCCACCGATAGCCTCGCTATAGCTTTGCTTGCAATCATTGCGTTCCGATTTGTGCCTAACATCGCTTACCCGATCTTTGTATCTCGAGCGATTCCGCGGTCAGCTGTGCCTTCACGGGCCTTGATAGCAGCGGCAGCATTACTTTTGTTGTCGTATGTCGCCGGTGGCCTCATAACCAACTCGAATCCCGCGCAAAGCGCGATGATTATCTTAGTGTGGTTTGCAGCCTTCTGCACCGCGGTATGGTTCGGACTGCTTCCCCGGTCTACTGTGCGAGATATGATCAGCCGGCGCCGTTAGCGCCAACTTCCACTCGGGAGAACGATTTTTCGACGCGAGAGCTGATCGACGGGCAGCGGTCGGCCTCTGGAAGCATCTAGCCGTAGTACTCGCGATACCACGAAATAAACCGAACAACACCTTCAGTGACAGGTGTAGACGGCACGTTGCCGGTTAATTCAAGCAGAAGGCTCGGATCGGCGTATGTTTCAACGACATCACCAGGTTGCATGCCGAGCATCGTTTTCTGCGCGTTCTGACCGAGCGCGTGCTCAATCGCCGAAATGTATTCCATCAAGCCTGTCGGCTTCCCGCCGGCGATGTTTACTACCCGGAAAGGAGCCACCGGGCTTATCGAATCAACATTAGAGCTGGACACGAGCGGAGGTTTTCTTGCTAGTGCGACTATGGAATCCACGAGGTCGTCTATATAAGTGAAGTCTCGACGCATATTTCCGCTGCCGTATACTTCGATTGGCCTACCCTCAATGATCGCCTTGGCGAATTTGAACAATGCCATATCCGGTCGCCCCCACGGTCCGTACACCGTGAAAAAGCGAAATACGGTGGTCGGTATGTCAAAAAGGTGTGCGTAGGTATGACACATCGCCTCGCCGGACTTTTTAGTGGCCGCATATAGTGACACTGGGAAGTCTGTGCGGTCGGTCTCGCTAAATGGCATTTTTGCGTTACCACCGTAGACTGAGCTTGTTGAGGCAAACAAGAAGTGGTCCACGGGATTACTACGTAGTACCTCAAGCAGGTTAAATGTGCCGTTTACGTTGGATTGCATATACGCTTCGGGCGCTTCTAACGCGTACCGAACTCCCGCCTGGGCCGCTAAGTGGATGACAACCTGGGGTTTGGCCCGCTCGACGGCCTGCCGAAGTCCAGCACTGTCCTCCAGGAGCCCCTCCGTAAATGCGAAATCTTGGAAGTTCTCTAATCGACGCAGCCTTGCGCCCTTCAGCTCCGGATCATAATATGCCGTCATTCCGTCGTAACCCGCGACTTCGTGGCCTTGTTTAAGAAGCTGCTCCGCAACATGATACCCGATGAAACCCGCGGCACCGGTTATGAAGTATCGCACTTTACCCCTTTTCTATGATTTCCGCGTACTTTGAGCACATCCGTTGCGCAATAGCCGACCAAAGGTACCTCTGTGACATAGTTCGCGCATGCTTGGCATATTCATCGAGAGTAGCCGCGGGAAGATTGACTAGATCGCTAACGATGCGTTCCAAATCGGTTAGATCACTTTGTATGCGCACGCCGACTTGGTTATTAAATAGCTCCGGCAGATTGCATTCATCGGTAAGTATCGGCACCGCGCCGTGATGCAGGGCTTCGAGCGCGGCCATAGGCAGTCCTTCGCTCAGTGAGGGAAGGATGAAGAAACGTGTCGCGTTGAAAGCCTCTTTTTTTGCATCGCCGTAGAGGGCGCCCACAAAGCGGACATTCGAGGATCCGTTAGCTATCGACACGAGTTCGGTCTCGTAGGCCAGGTCTCCCCATCCTGCGATGGTAAGCATGATGTCTTTCAGCGCAGCTGATTGTCGCCACAATTTGGCAAGTTCGATCACTTGCTTCTTAGCGTGTAGTCGACCAATATAGAGAGCCCCATCGCGCGGCGTTTCTTCGGTCAACCCAACCTCGCCTATACCGTTCGGGATGATGAACGTCCGAGCTAATGCGCTTGGCATAAATTTCAATATCGAATCGTACTCAGATTGGCTGAGGGCATGTACATAAGCTTTTCTAAGCGCTGGGCGCTCAAACAAAGTTGCATGGACCTGTTTAACGTGCTTACTGCGCTGGAGTATCCAGGGGTCAAGCATCCCCCGCGGCGAAATGACGGTCGGCGTTCCGATTCTGGTCGATATAGTGGCGTAGATCGACGCGGCCGACCATATACCATGAACGTGGAGAATATCAGGCTTGAATCGCCTGAGCGCATTGATGGGTTCGAGCTTCAGCCCGTATCCCCCCTGTGGCACCGAGTACGAAAGTAATTTTACAGCGCCCCATTCACTCCTGTCTTCTTTAAAATACTGATCCTGGCCGCCAACAACCAGAACCTCGGCGCCGGCTTCCATTTGTGCCTTCGCAAGTCCAGAAACTGAGTAATATAGACCGCCAGCGGTCCTTGATAGGTGAGTCGAGAAGTGAATAATTCTCAATTTATGTCCAATGTGCAGGGCGGGGTCGGGAGAGCGATTGTCCGATCTAGGGCCGCTTTGGCTTGCTCGGACCTTAAGTGGGCCACTAGCCTGTTGAGGCGGCTATCTGGCACCACTTCACGCCCATTCGCAGCGCTCCCAGGAGGGGTTAGCCTGTGCTGCAATCGTCCCAAAGTTCGTTCCCATGATCTTGATATCGGATATTACATTGACTCTGTTGCTTTAACTTGCTTGCTAGCGATCGATCTAAGTAACTGCTCGGCTCCCGCTTTATCGCGGGTGCGGTATGCCTGCCGCTCGTGTTCAACGCTGGTATTGCGCCTGCGGCAAACCAATGCAGCAGAGTTGCGACATTCGCCTGTCGGGCCGCCAGAATCTCAGCTATATCGATGCCGTGGCCGCCCGCGCGCGCGTTCCTCATGTAGAACTAGGTGTGCCAGATGGCGGCTCCGATCACGCCTACGGCGACTCTAACTGTTGTGCAATCAGCGGTGTGAGCTTGTCTGTAAGTATCTCGTGACCTCTATCAGTGGGATGGGTCCCGTCCCGGCCAATCTCATCAGCGGATAGCCAGTCCTCAGCAATCGGATCAATAAATGTAGCGCCTGCCGCTTCGGATTGAGTCTTGACGATGTCTCGCGCTCGCAGAATTCCTGGCACCGACGACGCCACCAACCACGGGGGTCCGACGACAAGAATTCTCGCTTGGGGAGCGATCTCCTTAACGCGTATGAGTGTGGCCTGCACCGCCGCTTCGAGGTCATCAGGCGGTGCTCCCGCGTCGTTGACAGATCCAACTATGATAAACAGCTGGTATGCTGGACCGCTCAAATTGCTCACTTCGTCTATGAACCTAAGGCCGCTGCGGCTGCTTCGGTTGACGTAGCCGGCGCCCCCTTCGGCGGCGATCCGCGGGTAGATGTCAATTCCTTGATCGCGCAACCGCACTTCGCTTTGGCGAGGCCAGCTTCGGCTCCCGGAACCTCCCACTGGGGTGCCCGAGGTATAGGAGTCGCCGACCATCGCGACTGGGACTCCTGGATCGGCGATGACCGGAGGCGGTGTGTACCTCGATTCATACTCGGGCGGCGACTTATGGCAGCTCACTAGCGCAAAGGCAACCAATACAGCAACGATGTAGCGCACACTCACCCCTTGGGTACTGACGTAGAGTGGGCTCTTACCGTCGTTAAGAGCGCACCAGACACATGCGACATGGACCAGCAACTTTGTTCGAGATTGCCCCGCCCCCGTAAGCCCAACGCCATTTCGTCGGAACACACCCCGCCTTCCGGAGATTATCTCTAATCGTAGTAGAGGTTCTCGACGCTCTGTCGACGACGGTTGAAAAGTAGGCCAGAAGCGACGGTGAAAAGTAGGCCACGTGGTCGTGGCCTATTGTGCCGTGTTGTCGGCTCTGGCGGAGGGCAAGGTGTCGATTCCGGTGTCCCTGAGCCGATAGCTGGAGCCTTTCAGGGTCAAGACGTCGGCGTGGTGCACGATGCGGTCGATCATCGCCGCGGCCACCACTTGATCTCCGAAGACGTCGCCCCAGCGGGCAAACGACAGGTTGGAGGTCAGGATCAGCGAGGCGTGTTCGTAGCGGCTGGAGACCAGTTGCAAGAACAGGTTCGCCGCGTCCTGTTCGAAGGGGATGTAGCCGACCTCGTCGACGATGAGCAGGCCGATGCGCCGCAGCTTGACCAGTTCGGCGGGGAGTCGGCCGGCGTTGTGGGCTGCTTTGAGGCGGGCGACCCAATCCACCGCGGTGGCGAACGCGATGCGATGACCGGTCTGGGCGGCCTTGACCGCCAGTCCGATGGCGAGGTGGGTCTTGCCGGTTCCGGGCGGCCCGAGCAGCACGACGTTAGATGCCTTGGCCAGGAACGCACCAGTGCCCAGGTAGGCGATCATGTCCCGGTTTAGCGCCGGTTGGTGATCGAAGTTGAAGTCTTCTAACGACTTGCGGGTCGGGAACCCCGCGGATCGGATGCGGGTCGCTGCACCAGAGGCTTCGCGGACCGCGACTTCCCGCGACAGTACCGCCGCGAGGTAATCCTCGTGGGTCCAGCCGGCGTCGCGGGCTTGCTCGGCCAACCGGGCGGCGGACTCGCGGATGCGCGGCGCCTTGAGCGCCTGTGCGTAGTGCAGGACGGCCTTCATCGGATCCTCGGCCATGATCAGGCCACCTCACCATCGGAAGTGACTGTGCCAGCGATGAAGTCGACAGAGAACGCGCGGTCGTAGTCGGCGAGGTCTCGCACCAGCTGATCACTCGCCGCCGGCGGCGGGCCAGCTTGGAACTGGTGGCGCAGCGCCGCGGCTGTCGTGACGTGCGTGGGGTCGGTCAAGGTTTGTCGCGCCGCCCAGCAGCGGTCATGAGCCGCCAGCAGGCGGCCCGATCGGGTCACCGTCACCTGGGTCAGGGTGGTGGTCACCTCGACGAGTTGGCCGATCGCACTCGGGTCCACGGAGTAGTCGTTGCCGGCCACCCGCACGTAGTAGTCACGTCCCAGCCGCACCGAAGTCACCGTCCGCACCACCGGTGGCACCGGCGGCAGCGCCAGCATCTGGGCTCGGTCGGCATCGAGGAAGTCCACCGGACGACCACCATCGAGCACCCTCACCCTTCGCGCGTTGGCGGTCGGAAGCCATTGCCCAAGTTGGTTATTGAAGTCTTGCGGCGAGGTGAAGCTGCGGCCGGGCAGAAATGAGGTCTCCAGATACCGGTTAGCTCGCTCCACCATCCCCTTAGGTTCGGGGCCATAGGGCTTCAGTTGCACCAGCCGCGACCCGAGCGTTCCCATCAGCGCAGTGACCGGCTCGGTCAACCGGCCGCGGCGTCCGATCCCGGCCTCGTTGTCCCACCACAACTGACGGGGCACCGCGGCGAAGTTGCCCGCAAGCAGCTGCCACACCCCCGCCACCAAGTCCATGGTCTGACGCGACGGCAGCATCACCGCGGCGATGAACCGGGAGAACGCGGCCACCATCACCAGCACCGGCAACAACGCCTCCTGGCCGAACCCGACCGTAATCTTGGGCGCCGGGAACCACAGGTCGCACTGCATCACCCGACCCGGCGGATGCTCGAGACGGTCCACCGGATCAGCGGGCAAATACTCCGGCCGGATCGCCCGCACCCGCTCCCGAAACCAGGAGATCGAGCCTGTCCACCCGACGCGCTCAGCGATCACCGTCGCCGGCATACCGGGATACGCCGACAACAACGCCCGAATCCGCGGCTCAACCTCGGCAATCGCCGACGGCGCAGACGCCCGCACGTACTTCGGCGGCCCATCACTGGCCAGCGCACTGGCCACCGTGTCTCGCGCGATGCTCAGCTGCCGTGCGATAGCCCGCTGCGACAACCCCTCGCTGCGATGAAGATGCCGGATCAAGGCCCAGTCTTCCAAGGAGATCACCCATCCAATCTGATTGGGTGGCCTACTTTTCAACCGTCGCGACTGGCCGGGTTCTCAACCGTCGTCAACACGCTCTCAGGTGTGGAAGTCGTCGAGGTCCTCGTAAGGTTCGCCCAGTCTTCAACACACGACCCACACGGATGCGAACCGACATGCCAGCGCCGAACCGCTGAGCAGCCAGGCGAAGGGACCGCCCCTTCCTCGTGACGACAACGAGCCAGCCGCATACAACCGGCTTCTGACAATGCAGCATTACGGTGGGACACGGAGACCTCCGAGAGTGCGAAGCGTTCCTCGACAGCCCCAAAAGTCCACTCGGAGGTCTCCATCGTTTTCACCACGCCAGGCCCTAGACGTCCGGGCCAGTACAACTTGGCCTTGGGAGCGATGACACAACCGCTGGACTATTCGCTAGCATGGCCGCATTAGTCTCCAACAGGTGCGCGCATGCGACGCTCGACCACACCGGACTGAGTGGGCACTACGCATCGGGGGGAACCGGGGAGGATGACAGCATGGGTACGAACATCTCGCCGCGGTTTACGATTTGGTGGCACAATAACGATCGTCACCTACAGGATGATCGCAAAATTTTCTATTTGCAAATCGCGGGCAGAAAGACAAATGATTCGCAAAAACTAAGCGATGGCGAAAAAGATTGCCCAACGAACTGACAACAAGGCGCGACCTAGCGGGCCGCGCGAGTACCGTAAAACTGCCACTGCCCGAAATCTGGGTAGTAATGACACTACTTGTCGCCTACGTCGGAGCGCCCCTAGGGGCAGACGCACCGATCCTCTGGGCGTGCCTCGTATTACACTATGCCCTAATTATCGCCTCTGTGTGGAAGCCGTCACGCGTGTACCGCGGATTGCCAACGTTCGTCACAGCAGAATTTCTTTTCTTATTCTTCGCCTATCTTATCTATTTCCTCCCATACCAGCTTTTCCTACTTGATATTAACGACTTGGAAGCCAGTCAGCGTTTCCCAGGAAAAGCATTTAGTGATCAATCGAACCACGCCATTCTATTAGCCTCGATAGGCATGGTTTCTTTTCGAGCCGGGCTCCGCTATCTGAGACCAAACTCCACCCTCCAGCGCACGAATGAGCACAAGCGCGTAACGCGACTTGACGCGCTAAGCGCTGACTCGCTGGCGCTCCCGGTCTTAGCCCTTCAAATCCTACTTATCGCCTTCTATTTGGCATTCGGATTTAAAGCTGAGGCAGAGGGCCGCTATACGGACAGTACTGCTGGCGGCAACTTCGCCGAGGGAATTTATACGGGAATAACCGTTCTTTGCATGGTCGCAGTTGCATTAATTCTTACACCGAATCGAAGCCGGGCAGCTGCAGCCCCAAAGTCGATTTTCCTATGGGCCGCAGCGGGTGTCGCGCTCCTTTGGGCCGGCCGAATACTCCTGGCAGGCGACCGCAACAGTTTCCTACTTATCGGCATAGTTGCTCTTGGTGGCATCTTTACATTCCGCGTCCGCATCGGACGATGGGCACTAGTCACCTGCTGCGCTATTGCTTTGGTCATGTATAACGCCATTGAGCAGTTCCGTAAAGGGCGAGTCGACTCCCTCATGCAATACGCGTTCGGAGAGGCGGCGTCGGGCACAGCGTCGGCCGATAGCAGCTTCAACATCAGCACCATCTCCGTGCGGGCCGCTCTAGCGAATGTGCCTGAATACTTCGATTACGGCTACGGCTTGTACAAGCTCGTCGGCTTGGCCGGAGTAATTCCATTCATTCGTGGCGCCGTAATACCACCGGAGATGCCTTTTACGCAGAGTTCCGACGTGCTTGTGATGATATTGCTCGGCCCCTCAGCCACATGGGGAGTGGGGACCAACGTAATCGCCGACATCTACATGGATTTCGGGCTGTTCGGCGTCCCCATACTGCTGTTCCTGGTGGGCCTCGGAGTGGCGTATACGCGTGTATCCTTAATCAATCACCCCGACTCCCCTTGGCGGGCAGTGTTCTACTTAGTCACCCTCGCTCTTGTGGCGGAACTCCCTCGCTATTCGCTCACATTTCCGGTAAGGCCGCTAGTTTGGGTATTTCTGCTCTTCTGGGCAGTAGCCGTACTGACGCCAGCAATACGGCAGCAACACCCTAGCCGAGGACACCATAGGCGCCGTGCAGCTCAACAGCGGCACCAAGCACAGATATGAACACCAACTACCGGTCGAAACTACTGAGCCATGACCATCAACGAACGTACGAGAGATTAAGCTCGGCCTATGAGGTCGCCCCAAGGCGTATGCCTATTTAGCCTTAACTTCCCGCCTGAACCCACAGGTATCGCTCCATACGCGGGGGCGCTAGCTGACGGGTTGAGCAAGGCCGGCTTCTCAGTCACAGCGCATGTCGCACATCCGCACTATCCAGAATGGATAATTGCCGACGATTACGGGCAATGGACGCGCACGGAAGAACGCGGACGTACGTCAGTGCGCCGCCGCCTACATTATGTTCCCAGAACGCCTCGGGGTTATCGTAGGTTGCTGTCCGAGTTGACCTTCGGCCTGCGCCTGATATTTGACAACTGGCGCTATCCTGCCGCGATCGTAAGCATCACACCCTCGTTGTTCGCAACAGCCTTGGTCGCACTCCGTCTGCGGCTCACTCCAAACCGTCCGCCGTTGATTATTTGGGTCCAGGATCTCTATGGCGTCGGACTAGCCGAGGTGGGCGAAGGAAGCTCCTTAGTGCAGAGAATCGTCCGTTGGATCGAATCAAGCACATTTCGTGCCGCTGACCACGTTGTGGTCATTCACGAGCGATTCAATGCGCTCGTGACGCAGGAACTCGGCGTAGCCGCCGACCGGGTATCGGTCATCCGAAACTGGACCCACCTAGCCGATCCCCCCAATACAACCGCCGTCCAAGCGCGACGACAGCTCGGCTGGCCTGCAGATGTGATACTTGCTGTCCACACTGGAAATATGGGGGCGAAACAGGGACTAGAAAATATCGTAGACGCGGCACGTCTTGCGGAGGCGCGCAATTCTTCTGTGCACTTTGTGTTAGTCGGAGACGGTGGTGAGCGGAAGCACCTAGAAAGTCTCGCAAATGGTGTGTCACATATCAGCTTCGTCGATCCTTTGGATGATCACGACTACCATTTGGCTCTCAGTGCGGCAGACGTGCTGGTTGTGAACGAAAAGCCTGGCGTGGCATCAATGGCCGTGCCGAGCAAACTTACTTCCTACTTCAATGCTCAGCGCCCCATAGTAGCGGCGACGGATCGTGCGGGGATAACTGCGGAAGAAATCTTCGCCGCAGACGCGGGATTAGTGGTCCCAGCTGGCGATCCGGAGGCCCTTCTTTCCGCTATTCAGAGTCTATGTGCGGATGAGCAGGCCGCCGAGCGATACGGCAAAAATGGTCGACAGTACCGTGACGCGGTCTTGGGTGAGCCCGCTGCCCTTGCGAAGTGGAGCGACTTAATCCAGCAGAAATTTCGCGATTCCAACCAAAACTAAAGGCAGGTGTCGCCGATCCATCGAGCGGCTTAGTCAGTCGACCGCTTTCGTGCATAAACGTTGAGAACGGGGCTCATTGCATCGGGAGCATGCTTGTTTGCAAATTTGAGCAATCTGTATAACCACGGCATACCAAAGTGATACGAGGGTTCTGGCGCGTGCCTCACTATATATACGTCCGCTCGATCGCCAAATGCATCTGTTAATGCGCGGGGAGTGTTCAGCTTGTATTGAGTAGGGAAAACATCTTTGGCCTTCCGGTTAGGTTGGCTCCGCGTAAGCACTTTCACGTGAAGGCGATTAGGCACCATCCGCGCACTCATTGCTATGTAGCCCCATTTATTGGGCGTAACTGCGGCAATTACGCCGCCCGGCTTAGCGACGCGCAGAAGTTCGGAAATGACGAAATGAGGATCTTCAATGTGCTCGAAAACGAACCGAGCGACGACGAGGTCGAATCGTTCATTTTCGTACGGCAGCGGCTCCCCAGTGACGATCACCTTTGCGTCGTCGAGGAAAGGATTCTCAAGTATCACCGGATCAACGTCGCAGCCATCTAGGTGCTTGCAGCGGCCCTTGAGGTCGGCCATACTTCGGCGGAATTCAACTTGGTCGTCAAAGAGCGGCCCACCTCTACCCGCGCCAAAATCTAGGACCGTGTCAGAGGGACGCACGATTGCTGCAATCTGATTGAAAAAACTAACAGTCCCGTCGACATGTGTAAACCCGCCGATGTTTACTTCGGGATAAAATCGACGTTTAAGCGACTCATCATCCATGTATTCACTCTACAAGTTCTCGCTTGTTTCGGCCGTAGCCGATCGCATCAAATCCGCCCATTCCATCACGCAATCGAAATTATGCCGATGTTGAGTGGTCGCACATGCAGATTCATTCACGGGGCCAGCACGGTAATCTCCACCCGGCTCCCTCGGCTTGCGTCCCAGGAGAAACATCCTAGGCTCTATTCAAGCGTCTCTCGCCGACGGCGTTTTTCGGCCCAATCAGCTAATTGTCGCGAGGCAGGTTGCGCAATTCGGTCAGGCGGCTGTTGCCACGTCGTCTCCCCCGTCGCGGTTCGCCCCTCGGTCTCACTACCGGCATAGGTGTATTTATAGCTGTAGGCATAGGAGGACGAATTGCCGCGTGACGGCAACATCGTGAAAACTGCCCCAAGCAAGGGTGCGCCAACGCTTTCGAGGCTTCCGACAGCGTGTACGAGCTGCTCTCGCTTAGTGTGGCCGAACCGAGCCATTATGAGGACACCGTCCGCTCCTGCGGCCAGAATCGCGGCATCAGTTACCGCAAGGAGTGGCGTCGAATCGACAATCACGTAGTCGAACTCCGTGCGAAGCTCGCTCAGCAGTTTCCTCGCTGATTGCGATCCGAGAAGTTCGCTCGGGTTGGGCGGAATAGCGCCAGACGTAAGGACAGAAAGGCCCGAGAAGCGCGTCTTTTGAAGCGCTTCTTCCAACGAAGCTCCGCCACTCAAGACAGTGCTAAAACCTACCTGCCCTACGAGGTCTAGATACTTCGCCAATGCGGGGCGCCGCATATCTCCATCAACCAGTACGACACTGTGCTCAGCTTCGGCCAGAGCTAAAGCAATGTTGATCGCCGTGGTTGACTTACCTTCACTGGGCATAGAACTAGTCACTACAATGATGCGCGGCGGATTATCAACTGCCAAAAACTGAAGATTGGTACGTAATTTCCGGAAGGCTTCGGCAGTCCCCGAGCTATCGCGATCAAAGGCTATAGCTGGCTGTTTACGGCGATCCTTGTCGAGCGGCATATTGCCAACGATACCAGCACCTGTAATCTCTTCGAGATTCTCTCGGTTCTTAACGGTGTTATCCAGCATGTCGCGGAATACCGCGATGCCAAATCCAAGAAGTAAGCCGAGAGCTAGTCCGACGCCTATGTTCCGCGCGGTCTTTGGAATAACGGGCCCATTTGGAATCGAAGCACGCTGCTCGACAACAACGCGAGCATCCGGCCTCGCGCCGCTTTCTGGCGTCTCTAGTTCACGGACGAGGGTTACAAATTCGTCCGAAAGCGTGTTGGCGATATCCCGCGCTCGCACAGGTGATGCATCGAGCACAGTCACATCGATAAGGACGGTGTCAGGTTTGGCTTTCGCGGTCACATTTTCCTGCAGCGCGCCGGCACTCGTACTTAAACCCAATTTGTCGATTGTGCGCTGGGCGAGAGTCTGCCCCATTATAAGCTGCGTGTACGAAACGACGCGTTCTTGAGAAAGTCGATTGCCTTGGTACATCTCCGCCACGGATGAACCACCTGAGGTCGACACATATAGTCTCGTAGAGGCTTGGTACAGCGGCGTTGTAAACAATGTTATCGCGACGGCTCCTAGCAGCGCGACTACAACGGTTACGCACACCGTCAGCCATCGTGCTCGAATCAGCCTTACGATGTCCTGCAGATTCAATGCCACCCCTTAGCCCGCTGGGCTTTCGTTGTCGTCCTCTTCCGTCGGCGGATCGAACCGGGAAGAATTCTTTCGATTTTTAAGCTGACCCGATTAGTCGCCGCATGCCGGGACCGATACTTTTGGCTTTACGTCGTCTACAAGAGGCTGCACCGGCATCCTTGCGGCGCCAGGGGCCGTCGGCTCCGATAAATGGAAACTCAACTCCCCTGATTGTCCAGGGGGTATAAGGACCTGCACCTCATAAGTCGGATGACCCCGTTCAGCGCCCAACGTAAAAGGCACGCGCTCCCCATTCGCAAGCACACTTACCAGCGACGATCCGACGGTTGATACAAGCCGCACCGAAGTCACCATGGTTCCTCTTGGGACCTCAAATGGAACATCGCGAGAGAGACCTTCGATGCCCACAATATAATCCGGCAGCGGAACGTCCGGAACCGTATTTTTCAATCGAACTGTCACGGTTGACATCCTCGTTTGAGCATCGCAGCCATCGCTGACATATTCGAGCTCCCTTTCGAGATAGTAGTCGAGTTTATTTCCGCCTAAATTGTTGACTACTATTGCCGCGAATGGAGCAGTGTCGTTTGGGACCGCATTGGCCAGCGGCGTACTTTCGAGTAGCCGCTGCTCTTCCTCATTCGAACTCCATACTGCTAATCTACGTTCGCCGGCAGCCTTGCCCAACGCGTCTAGGAGCTTCCTAGGCGACTCCACAGGTCCTGTTATTTTGCGAACTACCTCACTTGCGATGTCTTGGAGATAGTTCTTCCGCGCAGTTTGGTCGTCTGGATATCTTATATACGCAGTAGACTCCGTCAGTTCGACGACGTTGTCCTTGCTGATTTTCTCGCCATCCGGCATCGTAATGGCTCCGACTGCGCCGAGAATATAGCTAAGAGCGACCGGATCTATAGCCAGTACACCGTCAACGCTCTCTCCCGATTCATCGGCCCACATCGATCTCCAAATCTGTGCGGCGTATGGAAAGTGGGAACTGAGATTACTATTCCGAAAATCGGTGAATGGATTGGTATATCCGTAGTTGTCCATGTATTCCGGCCCCAGGTCGAGCGAGGCCGCTGCTGTCCGTAAGTCCGTGTTTGGGCCCAGTGTGTCAACTGATGGCGTTCCGTCATTGAACCGCAGGATTCCAAAACCACCGAGCAGGCCGCCCGTCCCACGCGCCTCTGCGTTGGTTTGGAATCCCATAAAGTAGGTACGAGGCCCATCGGCCCCCATCATGGCGGGAGCGACTCGCGCCGCGAGAGCGGTATTTTCGAGGAGCCCTGCGATTTCGGAAGTCTGACTCTGTACTTGTATACGAGCGTCCTCTAGGACTGAGAGAAAGCCGGGATCAGGGATCTGATCGGCAGCTGCGTTGAGATTTGCGGCGTCTTGGGCTATCTGCCTTAGCTGCGGTTCTTCAGCACGAAGGCGTTGGACGTCCAGTCGCCCATCCTTCAGAAGTCTGTCGGGCGCGACGCCGGAACCAACATCAGTGGATGGTTGCAACACGTCCGCCGCTAACCCTAAGACGACAGTGGAGATCTGTTGACCCGTCTCAAAGGGATCCCCCAGCCAAGGAATTACCGAGACGATATTCCAGGGCACCGAGTGTGTTGCATCGCTTGCGCTTTGGGCGTGAGTTCGGGCATCAGCCGCAAGCTGCGCTGCCGTCTCCGTTTCACCTCGAAGCAATGCGTCTTTGGCCTGCTGCGCGCTACTTCTGGCGTGCTCCAGGCTATTTTTAGCTTCGAAGCCACGAACTCCCAACCAGACACCAAAAGCAACAACGATGAATACCAGCGCCAAAGCCGTCCACACCGCTCCGTGGCGATCCCGCAACCAGTAAGGCCCGCGTTCGTCTTCATCTAGTAACAGGTCGTCGTCTCGCCGATCGCCGGACCGGCGGCGGAAGAACTTATTCACTTAGTTACATTCCCGTGGTCGGTGGGTTCTCAGCAATTGCGCTAGACAAGCAGATGGGACTGCCATCAAAGGCAGTCCCATCTGACTAACCGGCATGTGCGAGGATCAGCAGCCCCGGCTGATCGATGCCTTCACCGAGAAGTAGGGCCCGAGCGAAACCGTGATCCCGAAGATGCAGGCATCAAAGTTCAACTGACCGAGCCAGCCGAACCAGCGCTTGATAAAGCCCGGGATCAGCGCCGCGGTGTTGAAGTCGAGGATGGTGGTCTTCTCCGGGGCGCCCGGCCGCGGCGGGCCGAACCAGACCCAACCACCTTGCTGCGCAATGGAAGCCGCGCCGAGTACCGGAGCGGCGGCGATGTTGGCCAGCTCAGACATCGCCGGCGCCGTGGGCGCGGGCAGTGCGATGTCGGCGTTGGCGGCGACGGCAGGCGTCAGGGCCGCCGCAGCAGCCACCGCCGTAGCCGCGGTGGCCACCTGGAACTTGGTGCTTACCTTCGACATTCTTGCGGCCACTGTAGCCATATCCCCCTCATTTCACTCCGGTTGAGTTAGCTGAAAATATGTCAGACTCCCGTGTGCCTGTCAACCGGAGCGCGGAATGTTACGAGATGTTCTCTTCCTACCTCAAGAAGGCGCCTCGACCTGCAACATCCCTCGTCTACGCACCTGAATGGAACCCGCGATGGACGCGAGTTATTTTCAATTCCACGGTTGCCATAGCGTCCCGTAATCATGTTTGCTGGCGACGTGCGGTCTTGGAATTTACTCAGGCCGTCGCCTTGTTAGTCGGAATTCTCACCGTGGCTAGAAGTGCGCGGTGGTCTGTGCCTGACAACGTCACCGCCTGGAGAACGCCAGCTTCGGCGCGCCGCGTCAAGACGTGGTCGATCGTGATCATTGGCGGTACAGAGCTGTTAGAAGGAAACGTGGGGGCGAAGCCAGCGCCCAACTGTTGGACGGAGTCTCTGTAGCCATGACCGAGGAGATCGCGGAACTGCCGCATATCAGGGGTGCTGTTGAAGTCCCCCGCGACGATGACTGTTCCGGACTCTGTGGCGTCAGCTAAACCTACGAGCCTAGACCGAGTGGCTACGATAGCGTTCCGCCAGCTATCGAACGACCTCAGCGGAGAGGTCACGTGCACGCTGGCAACCACTACCTCGCTCGATAAGCCATTTACTTGCATTCGGGCTGCGACCATGGCCGAGTTCCAATAACGCGTCGGGGACACGGGGCTCAGCGGATATCGACTCCAGATCCCGTTTCCGCTCGCCTGCGGCGCTGGGAACAAGATCGAATACGGGAAGATGTCGCTTATGCCGGCCAAATGGAATTTGCGCACCGCCTCCGGAGTCAGCTCTGTAACCGTGACGACATCGGCCGCGCTCCCCGCCAGCGCAACGAATTCGTCCGCGTCAGCACGTCCGTATCGAAGGTTCGACGACAAGACTCGCACCTCAACGTGCTCCCCCGCGGCCGTCTCGGTTCCTCCGTAGTACCAGCGCAGTTGGACTCCCGCGGATAAAGCAAGAACCACGACAGCCATGACACACAGAATGATCCTGCGGGACAGCAGTGCCATCACCATCCCAAGAGCTGCGACCGCCACCATGTACGGCGCCCCCACCGCCATCACGAGCGCCTCATTACTGCGCAAAGGGCATTGACGAACTAGCAACGAAAGGGCTGAAAACAACAAAGCGAGAGTGATTATCACTGGCGTCGCGGATCGTCCCCACGACCGTGCGCGGTGCCTTCCTGAAAAGATAAGGCGAGTCCTCCCCCTGTGCCGCGCTCACGGATCACCGCAGGCTACCAATCTCAGGGCAACGCCGCAGGGACCGAGGTGACGCCTGCGGCGCTCCCGAGCGTGCCACTTTCTAAGGGAGTAGTAAGGGCCACCCGCGACACCCCGGCACTGCGCCGTTAGCATCAGAAGCTATGACCAGCGTGACTGAGCCTTCTGCGACGCCTGCCGAGCACGAGATCGACATCCACACCACCGCCGGAAAGCTGGCCGACCTGCGCAAGCGCGCAGAGGAGGCCAAGCACCCGGTCGGCGAGGCCGCCGTGGAGAAGGTGCACGCCAAAGGCAAGCTGACCGCGCGCGAGCGCATCCTCGCGCTGCTGGACGAGGGCTCCTTCGTCGAGCTCGACGCGCTGGCCAAGCACCGCAGCAAGAACTTCGGCCTGGAGAAGAACCGCCCCACCGGCGACGGCGTGGTCACCGGCTACGGCACCATCGACGGCCGCGACGTGTGCGTCTTCAGCCAGGACGCCACCGTGTTCGGCGGCAGCCTCGGCGAGGTCTACGGCGAGAAGATCGTCAAGGTCCAGGAGCTGGCCATCAAGACCGGCCGCCCGCTGATCGGCATCAACGACGGCGCCGGCGCCCGCATCCAGGAAGGCGTGGTCTCCCTCGGCCTCTACAGCCGCATCTTCCACAACAACATCAAGGCCTCCGGCGTCATCCCGCAGATCTCGCTGATCATGGGCGCCGCAGCCGGCGGACACGTCTACTCCCCCGCCCTGACCGACTTCGTCATCATGGTCGACCAGACCAGCCAGATGTTCATCACCGGCCCCGACGTCATCAAGACCGTCACCGGCGAAGACGTCACCATGGAAGAGCTCGGCGGCGCCCAGACCCACATGTCCAAGTCGGGCACCGTGCACTACGTGGCCTCCGGCGAGCAGGACGCGCTGGACTACGTCCGCGACCTGCTGTCCTACCTGCCGCCCAACAACTACGCCGAGCCGCCGCGCTACCCGGCCCCGCAGGCCGACGCCCCGATCGAGGAGAGCCTCACCGACGAGGACCTCGAGCTCGACACGCTGATCCCGGACTCGCCGAACCAGCCCTACGACATGCACGAGGTCATCACCCGGATCCTCGACGACGACGAGTTCCTCGAAGTCCAGGCCGGCTACGCGGGCAACATCGTCATCGGCTTCGGCCGCGTCGACGGCCGCCCGGTGGGCATCGTGGCCAACCAGCCCACCCAGTTCGCCGGCTGCCTGGACATCAACGCCTCGGAGAAGGCCGCCCGGTTCATCCGCACCTGCGACTGCTTCAACATCCCGATCGTGCTGCTGGTCGACGTTCCCGGCTTCCTGCCCGGCACCGACCAGGAGTTCAACGGCATCATCCGCCGCGGCGCCAAGTTGCTCTACGCCTACGGTGAGGCCACCGTCGCCAAGGTCACCGTCATCACCCGCAAGTCCTACGGCGGCGCGTACTGCGTGATGGGGTCCAAGGACATGGGCGCCGACGTCGTGGTCGCCTGGCCGACCGCCCAGATCGCCGTGATGGGCGCCTCCGGTGCGGTGGGCTTCGTCTACCGCCAGCAGCTCAAGGAAGCAGCGGCCAACGGCGAGGACGTCGACGCGCTGCGCCTGAAGCTGCAGCAGGAGTACGAGGACACCCTGGTGAACCCGTACATCGCCGCCGAGCGCGGATACGTCGACGCGGTCATCCCGCCGTCGCACACCCGGGGCTACGTCGCCACCGCGCTGAAGCTGTTGGAGCGCAAGGTCGTTCAGACCCCGCCGAAGAAGCACGGAAACATCCCGCTCTGATCCGCTGCCTCAGACAAGGATTCACCACTCATGAACCATGACGCCGACATCGTCGAGGTCTCCGACCCGCGCGACCTGACGATCGACGATCCGCCGCAACCGGATCCGCACTTCCAGGTGATCAAAGGCGAGCCCACGCTCGACGAGATCGCCGCGCTGGTGACCGTGCTCGCCGGCGCCGGTGGCGGCGCAGCAGCCGACCCCGGCCCCCAGGAACTCAACCCCTGGGGCCACCCGGTCGACAAGCTGCGCTACGACGTCACCAGCTGGCAGCGCGTCACGCTGCTGGAACGTATGCATATGAGGCGATGAGCGCTCGCGCGAAGAGCAGACGAAACCGATGAGCGCTCGCGCGAAGAGCAGACGAGCTCGATGACCCGCGTCGTTCTCGCGTCGGCGTCCCAGGGCCGGCTCGGCGTGCTGCGGCAAGCTGGCATCGACCCGGAGGTCGTCGTCTCCGACGTCGACGAGGACGCCCTGCTCGCCTCGCTGGACCCCGATCTGCCGCCGGAGGCGGTGGTGGCCAAGCTGGCCAACGCCAAGGCGCTCAGCGTGGCCGCGCAGCTGCCCGAGGCGCTGACCGCCGACTGCGTGGTCATCGGCTGCGACTCGATGCTCTACCTCGACGGCACCCTGCGCGGCAAGCCGGGCTCCGCGGAAGCAGCTCGGGCGCAGTGGATGTCGATGGCCGGGGCCTCAGGGCATCTGCTCACCGGGCATGCGCTGCTGCGATTGGCCGGCGGCGTCATCACCCACACCGAGGTCGACACCGGCAGCACCAAGGTGCATTTCGGCCAGCCCACCGAGGCCGAGATCGCCCGCTACGTCGACAGCGGTGAACCTCTCTATGTGGCAGGGGCTTTCACACTCGACGGGCTCGGCGGCTGGTTCGTCGACAGCATCGAGGGCGACCCGTCGAACGTGATCGGCATCAGTCTGCCGCTAGTGCACCGACTGGTGCGCCGCGCCGGCCTGGCCATCTCGGACCTCTGGCGCGGATAGCGCCGGAAACGGGTCAGCAGCCTCGGCTGAAGCCGACCGACAGCGTGCCGTAGGGCCCGATCCTGGCGTTCAGGCCGAGGAAGCACGCGGTGAAGTTGATGTCCGCGAACCACCCGAACAGCGGCTGCAGGAAGCCCGGCACCAGCGCGAGCGGATAGAACGACACCACCGGGGTGTAGGTCGGGCCGTCATCCCTGGTCGGCCCGAACCAGATCCACGACCCCTGCTCGGCGAACGACACCGAGTTGATCAGCGGCGCGGCCGCGATGTCGGTGATCGCGGGTGCGGCCGGCACCGGCAGGCTGATGTCCGCCTGCGCGGCCACTGCCGGCGTCAAGATCGCGGCGGTCGCGATCGCGCACGCTGCGGCCCCCACCTGTACCTTCGTGCCGGCGCTCGACACTCTTTCAGAAATAGTAGACATCCCCCCACGCCCTCCCCAATTGGATTAGCTGCCAGCGTGCCAGCAGCCTCCTGTGATGTCAATCACAAAGGCGGATCCGCGCATGCGTTCTGTGCCTGGGAAAATATCCCCTGACCAGCAGATTCTCCGTATTCCGAGGGCCGTCCAGGGCGCTTCGCTGGCGCCGCCACCAAACCCGCAGAGCAGCACCAGATGCCTTGCGGAAGTTTGCTGAGCGACTACCGGAGATCGGTCGGCACAGGTCGGGCCATGATCAGCAGCCAGCCCCGTTCGCCGCGCCGCACGCAGCGAAGCGAGAAACAGCGACCGCTAGGAGCAGCCGCGGCTTCCCGGCCGCTTCACGTAGAGGATGACGCGCTTCGTTTTCTGCGAGATCGTCCGTCCCGCACCGGGACTCTGGGCGCACACTTCCCAGTTCTGCTGATTGATGACCTCGCGGACATCCTTGCGGTTGATGAACCGCAGATCGAGTTCGGCGTTACCGGTGGCGGCGTGCAGGGTGCGCACCGCGCGCTGCAGCACCATGGTGCGCAACTCCGGCATGATCAGCGGCGCGCTCGCGGCCCGCTGCGGCGTGGGCGCGGGCGCCTCGTTCGCCGC
>NZ_BCRS01000030.1 GCF_001552715.1 Mycolicibacterium vaccae NBRC 14118 = CIP 105934
GTGCCGCGGTGCCGCCCGCGCCGGGCAGGGACGCCGCCCGGACCAGTCCGGCGCCGGTCGCCGCGCCGTTCCCGCCGATGGCCGGGTGATTGGAAAACGGTGTCGCACCGACCATGCCGATCTGGCCGCCCTTGTCGCCCCCCAGCCCGCCCATCTGACCGAACAGCGACGACATCTGCTGCAGCGGCTGCGTGAGCTGCTGGAAGGGCTGGGTGACGCCCTGCATCATCTGCTGGGGCAGCTGACCGAGGGTGGAGCCGAGTTGGGACACCATCTGCATGCCCTGCTGCGGGGCCTGCTGGAGAAGCTGATTCTGTTCGGCCTGGGAGCGGCCCTGACTGGCTGCCTGATGCAGCGTCCCCTCGATCTTGCCCGCCTTCTGATTGAACTCGTCCAGCTTGCCCACGCTGCTCACCTTCGTGAACGTCGCATTGCGGACGACCGCGCCCGCCACCCCGGGGGCCGCCCCGGACAGCCCGGTGGCCATCGCGGCCTGCGCCCCACCCGGCAGCACAATGGGTTTCGGCGGTGCCACCGGTTCGAAGGTCGAGTTGAGCATGGTCTCGGTTTCGTAGGCGGTCATCACCGCGGCGGCCTGGTTCCACATCCGCACGTAGTCGGCCTCGTTGACCGCGATCGGAACGGTGTTCACCCCAAGGAAATTCGTCGCGTTGAGCACCGCATTGGTGACGTGGTTGAGCTCGATCTCGGGCAGCTGCGGGGTGCCGGTCGCCGCGGTGGTCCAGGCAGTGGCCTGGGCTGACGCCTGGATGGCGCGCTTGTGCGCCTGCAGCGACAGCATGCGCAGCCACAACACCATCGGCATCGCCGCGGTGACGGCGCGTTCGCTGCCCATTCCCTGCCATGTCTGAGCCAGCGACGCCAGGCTGGAGGACAGCTCGTCGGCCTGCGTCTCCAGCGAGATCGCGAACGCCTCCCAGCCCGCCGCCGCCTGCAGCATCGGCACCGCGCCGGCGCCCGCCTGCAGGCGCGACGTGTTGATCTCGGGAGGAAACGCTCCCCAGATCGGTGGGATGGGAATGCCGATGGCAGCCATGACTCAGAGGACCCGGCTCAGATCAGCGTCGCGCCGTTCGCGGCGTCGACGGCCTGGTAGACCCCGGCGATCTCGATGACCGCCGCGCCGACGCGCGCGATCTCCTCCTGCGCCAACGCGTTGACGCCCAGGGTTTGCACGCCTTCGGCAGCGAAGTTGAATGCCGCGGCGACCGACACCTCGTCGGCGCCGGCCGGAGCCAGCGCACTGACCTGAGTCGTCGCGGCGGTTCCCGTCGCCAGACCCCGGGCACCGTTGGCGGTGACCTGACCACCGACGCCGATAGCGGCGGGGTTATGACTTAAAGGTTGCATTTGCTGTTACCTCGCTGGTCTAAACACATGGATGTATTTAGTTCACGGGTATCGACGGTGATACCCAGCGGGGATGCTTTTTGACCCCCCCGACAAAAAAGGCCTTTCAGCCGCTTTCCCATTTGCTGGAAAAGTACTACCCAATATTAACCGCCGTCGGAGGGTGCTCCGATCACTTATTCTTCGGGCGGATCCACATACGCCGCCTGAATCACTTCCTTCACATCCGGCGTCACGTAAAACGCCTGGCCAGGCGGCCTTTTCTTGACGACGATCTCGCGGGACGGAAAATCCTGCTTCTCCCCGGAGAGGAACATCGTCGGGGTGCCCGCTCCGTACGCGGTCCCGACGAACTTGTCCATCGTGGCGCGGCTCGCCTGGCTCATCTGGCACGTCACCACGAGGTGCAGCCCGATGTCGGCGGCCGCGGGCAGCAACGGCGCCAGCGGGGCCATCGGGGACAGCACCCCGCCCGCCGCGGTGATCATGTGCCAGTCGTCGACCAGCAGGACGACGTCCGGTCCGGACCACCACGAGCGCTGCCGCAACTGCGACGGGGTCAGATCTGCCGGCGGCAGTCGCTTCACCAGGTTGGTGACCAGCGCCTTGATCGACTCCTCGAGCACGCTGTGGTTGCGGTTGATCCCGCCCGCAGGCAGCAGATGCGTCTCCGGAACCGCCTCCAGCAGACCGGACCGGTAGTCGGCCACCATGAACCGCACCTGCTGCGGACTGTTGCGGGCACAGATCGCCCGTGCGATCGCGTGCGCGATGGTCGTCTTGCCGGACTTGGCCGCACCGAAGATCAGGTGGTGCGGCGTGGTGTGCATGTGGTTGTGCGCCACCGTCAGGTCCGATTCGCGCACCCCGACCGGAATGGTCCAGCGGGTACGGTAATCCGCGTCCGGCCCGGGCGGATCGGGGTCCACCTCCTGCAGATGTATCCGGCTGGGCAGCACCCGCACCCGGGGTGCTTCCTCGGTGTGCCGCGCGGCGATCTCCTGGACTGCGGAGGACATCGCCGGAACCAGCGCTTCGGCGCTGTGCACCCCGTCGAGGCGGGGCACCCCGATCATCAGGTGATGCTTCTCCGTCGACACCGCCCGGCCCGGGCGGTTGATCGGGATCTCTCGGGTGATGCGGTCGATCTGGGTCTCGTTGACGTCGCCCAACCGGAACTCGATCTTGGTGCCGAGGTAGTCGCGCACCCGGGCGCGCAGCTCTGTCCATCGCGGCGTGGAGATCATCGTGTGCACCCCGTAGGCCAGCCCCTGTCCGGCGATGTCCTGGACGGTGGCCTCCAGGTCGGGGAACTCGGCGGCGAACGCGGGCCACCCGTCGATGACCAGGAACACGTCGCCGAACGCGTCCGCGGACACCGGGTGTTCGGGATCCTCGCGCAACTGCCGGTAGTCGGCCATCGACCCGACGCGGTACTGCTTGAACGTCTGCTCACGCTGCCGCAGAACGGCTTTGACCTCGGCGACCACCCGGTTGACCCGGTCGGGTTCGGCGCGGGTGGCCACCCCGCCGACATGCGGAAGATCCTCGATGTACATCAGACCGCCGCCGCCCATGTCCACGCAGTAGAACTGGATCTGACGCGGCGTGTGCGACGCGGCCGCCGACAGGATGAACGTCTGCAGCAGCATCGACTTACCGGTCTGCGGTGCACCGCCGATCGCGATGTTGCCTGCGGCCGTGGTGATGTCGATCCCCCACACCTCCTGGCGGTGCCTTCGCGGCTCATCCATGACGCCCAGCCCGATGCGCAGTGGGCGGCGTTCGTAGTCCCGGGCGATGAGCTCGTTGACCGGGGTGGGGTCGGCCAACGGCGGCAACCACATTCGGTAGGCATGGTTGTCCCCGGTGGTCAGCTGCTCCAGGACGACCTCACGGAGGACCTTCTGCCCTGAGTCGATGGTCATCGGCCCACGCTCGCATCCAGAATCGGCGCCGTGGTGAAGCGGTGGATACGGATGTTCCTGTCGGCGTGATTCTTCGGTGCCTCATCGGCGCCGGCGTCGACGACGGTGGGGACATAGGGATTGCCGGTGTAGACACTCTGGAACTTCACCGGGTCCTCCATGCCGATCCGCAGGAAGCCGACGCCGCTCTCCTTGTTGGTGATGTACTGCGCCTCGGGCGTGCCGATGACCGCCTTGGACTCCGCAGAGCTGGTGGTGCGCAGCGCGATCCGGTAGGTCAGGTTGGGTTCGAGCTTGTCGATTCGGGTGCCGCCGGTGTTCAGGGACTGCGTCGCCAGCAACAGGTGCACGCGCAGCGAGCGGCCCACGCGACAGATCCGGTCGAACAGCTGGATGAAGTCGGGGTGATTCTGCAACAGTTCGGCGAACTCGTCGACCACCACGAAAAGCGTGGGCAGCGGCGGGAGATCGGCGCCGCGTTCACGGTGCTTCTCGTACTCGGCGACGCCGGACAGCGCACCCGCCGCCCCGACCTGCATGCCGGCCTGCCGCAGGATGGACTGCCTGCGGTCCAGCTCACCGGTGAGCACCTCACCCATGCGGCTGACCAGCTCGGCCTCCTCCTCCATGTTGGTGACCACCGCGGCGGTGTGCGGCAGCTTCTCCATGCCGAGGAACGTCGACCCGCCCTTGAAGTCCGTGAGCAGCAGGTTCACCTGATCGGGGTGGTGGGTGGCGGCCAGCGACAGAATGAGTGTGCGCAGGAACTCCGACTTACCCGAACCGGTGGTGCCGATGAGCATTCCGTGCGGGCCGGCGCCGAACTCGGCACCCTCCTTGATGTCCAGGAACATCACGTCGCCGGTCTTGAGTTCGTGGCCGAACGGGATCCGCAGCCGGTCCCGGTCGGTGTCGGTGAACATCCGCCAGCGGGCCGGGGTGACCTCCTCGACCGACTGCGCGCCGACGATCTCGTGCCATTCGGTGGCGACCTTCTTCTGGACCCGGGTGCCCTTGTCGATGATGGTGCCGGTGATCGACCAGCCGGCGAGCTTGCGCGCCAGCCGCTCGGCCTGCCGCGGGGTCACCCCGTCCACCTGGCTGGCCACCTGGCGGAACGATGCGCCGGGCAGCTTGTCGTCGGCGGTGCCGTCCTCGTTGACCCGGATCCGGTAGGCCGAGCGGTGGTTGCCCAGGGTGAGGACGGTGACACCGGAGCGGCCGTCCATCGGGAATCCGGCTCTGCCCCCGGTCAGGTCGACGACGACGACGTAGGGCCCGCTCGGTGCGGCATCCGCGGTGTGGGGACCGCGCGCGGCCAGGTCGCTCAGGGCGTCGGGGCGGGTGAAGACCATCCGGGTGGTGCCCGCGGCGTCGGTGTCGGACTGGTGTTGCAGATGCGGCAGCCACTTCAGCCATGCCCACCCCGGATCTTCGGGGTTGTCGGTCAGCACCCGCATCTGCAACATGTCCGGCGGATGGAACACCGCCAGGTGACAGATCATCGCGGCGAGCAGCGCCGCGGATCCCTGCGCGTCACCGCCGACCGCGATCGTCGGGAATGTCTTCAGTTGCACCAGCTTCGGGCAGTCGTGAATCAGGCCGTGCGTGCGCAGGAACTTGGTGACCCACATGTGGCTGACGGGTTCCAGGTGCGGCTGCGGCGCGCCCGCCGGCCCGGCCAGCTCGGCGCCGACGGCCGGTTTGAGCAGCCGGTCCACGGCAGGTTCGGAACCGAGCCCGACCCGGGTCGCGGCGTAGAAGTCGTGGTTGGCGGGACGTGACCACTGCCGGTGGGTCCCGACGATCGACAGCAGATCATCGGGATGCGGTGCGTGGTAGTTGAAGAACGTCACCTGCGCCGACGCCGACGACGTGACCCTGTTGCGCAGGCCGGCCAGGTAGCGCAGGTACTCCTTACGGTCGGCGTTGATCTCGGGCACCTTCTTGCCGCCGCTGCCGCCGCCGGCCATCAGTCCGACCGCGCCCATGACCACCATCAGCGGCATCATCAGCATGTACGGCGAGAAGTGCCGCAGCCCACCGAAGATCAGGATCGCGATCATCCCGAGCATGCAGCCGCCCATCACCCAGGGCAGCGCCTTCTGCATGCCCGACGGCGGGATGTCGACGCCGAGATCCTCGGGTGGGGTCACATTGATCTCACCGGGGGTGAGACGCGGGCCCCGTTTGATGATCGGGGTGAACTTGCGTGTGGTCATCCTCCGCCTCCGTTGCCTGCTCCCGCGACGGCGCCGCCCCCGGCCCGGCGAGGATTCGGGTTCGGCGGCAGTGTGTCGTGTTCGACCAGCGCCGCCTGCTGGGAGAGCACCGGACCGTCGACGAGCAGGCTGACCACCTGCCACGGCGCGGTGCGCGGCGCCGACAGCCCCAGTCTGGCCGCGGTCTCCTCGTCGGGCAGCCCGTAACGCACACCCTGCGGGTCGATGTAGTACAGGTTCTCGCCGTACCGCGGATCCGGCGCCTGCAACCGGATGTACTGGCCGCCGGAGATGTACACGGTTGCGTCACCGGTGATCTGGTCGATACCGGTGGACAGGGCTGTCGCCGGCAACGGGAGGCGGCGTCCGGCGATCACCGTCGTCGTCGGGGCCTGGTCCCCGGCCACCCGCTGCCAGGCCCAGCACAGCGTCGGAACCTCCTGGCGCGCCAGCATTTCCATCGGGACATCCGGCAGTGGTGAGTCGTACACCTGCTCCGGGATCCTCGCCACCGCGCTGGCCTCCATCGACGGCGGCTCGATCAGTCCGTACGAGTTCGTGGCGCGCAGCGCCGCGGCGGTCGTGTTGTTGACCTTGGCCACCCCGTGGGGCAGCACCACGTGATGCTGCGCGTCGGAGTCGGTGACGGTCACGAACACCGAGCCGACCACCAGCTCCGGGGGTAGGCCCACCGCGTTCGGGGTGCCGGCCGCGGGGATGGCGGGCAGCCGCCAGGGCCCCGCATCGGGCAGCGCGTTGAACAGACCTTCCGAGATCGGCGTCGACCGCGCGGTCACCGGAATGCCCACCGCGGACGTCACCGCCCGGTCGGCCATGTCGACCAGGTGGCGCCCCGTCTCGGTGACCAGCCAGTCCTGGTTGTCGAACGAGACGAGCATGCCCTGCTCGGGAGTCATCGCGCCGACGGAGGCGTCGAGTGCCAGCGGGGTGATCAACACCGAGGACGTCACGGCCGGCGCCACGCTGTCGGGCTTGATCACGGTGTCGCAGAGGGACCACTGCGAATCGGGGGACGCGGTGACCGGGGTGGCGTAGGGCGCGCCGGGGATGCCGACCGGCGGCCCCTTCGGCATCTTGTCCAGTTCCTCTGATTTCACCGCCACCGGCGTCTTCCCCTCACCGAGGATCAGGCGCGCCGAGGTCAGGTTGTAGGCGGGCCGCAGCTGGGTGCTGTCGGGCAGCATCAGATAGAGCTGGTTGGTGGTGCGATCCACCAGAAGCGTGTCGCCGCCGCGCTTTCCGAGGGGTTTGAAGTACGCGAGCAGGACCGCGCCGAGGCAGATCAGCACGGCGATGATGATTCCCGCCGACACCGCCCGGCTGTAGAACTGCAGCGGGTCGTCGAACATCCGCGTGTCGCGCCGGACGATCGCGTGCTCGACCCGGCGCAGCAGGAACCGCCAGCCGCTGACCTGAACCTTGGTGGTGAGCCGGAATCCCGCCATCGCCTACTCGCTGATGTTCATTCGTGCGTGCACCGAGGCGATCGCCGCGGCCATGTCGTCACCGTCGATCTCGCTGAGCTGCTCGACATCGAGGGCGTCGAAGTCCAGGGACCGGGCCAGCCGCATGTCCCGGGTCTGTTCCCCGGCCTCCACCAGCTGCCGGGCGTAGCGGCCGTTTCCGGCCACGTCGAGCGCGGGCTTACCGTTCGACGTACTACGGCTCAGCAACGTCGCGGCCTCCAGCACGTGTTTGGCGGCCTCGTCGGTGAGACTCGAATCATTGGCCGACGCAATCACTCTGGCGATCTCGACGATCTCCTCCGGTGAGTAGGAGTCGAACTCGATGCGGGTGGAGAACCGGGACCGCAGCCCGTCGTTGACCTCCAGCAGACGGTCGATGTCGTTGCTGTAACCGGCGATGATCACGACCAGCCGGTCGCGGTCGTTCTCCATGCGGGCCAGCAGCGTGTCGAGCGCCTCCGTGCCGAACGGGTCGGCACGGCCGTCGCGCTCCTGCACCAGCGTGTAGGCCTCGTCGATGAACAGCACGCCGCCCATCGCCCGGTCGATGGTGCGGGCGGTCTTCACCGCGGACTGTCCCTCGTACTCGGCGACGAAATCCTTGCGTGAGGTCTCGACGAGCTTCGGCTCGGTGATCACCCCGAGCCCGGCCAGGATGTTGGCGACCACCCGGGCGATCGTCGTCTTGCCGGTGCCGGGCGGGCCGGTGAAGATCATGTGCTTGGACGCCTGGGCCACCCGCATCCCGCGGGCGGCGCGGACTTTCGCCATCTGGGTGGCCGCACGGTAACGCTCGATCTGCTCCTTGACGCTGGTCAGGCCGATCTGGCGGTCGAGTTCGGCCTGCGCGTCGGCCAGCAGCTTGTCCCGCCCGGAGTTGTCGGCCTCCACGCTGCCCGGATCCCACGGGTCCCGGCGGGACGCGATCTGCTCGGCGGTGGTGGTCTGCAGGCGGTACGACGGATCTTTCAGCGCCGCAGCGACTTCCGGGGAAGGATGGGTGGCCTGCAGCCACTCCAGCAGCCGGACGGCGGCCTCCTCGTTGCCCAGCGCGCGGTAGGCCATCGCCGAGTACCACGCGATGGTGCGGTTGCACGCCTGCCCGGCCGGCGCCGAGTTGGCCTCCACCAGACGGCGTTCGGCTTCGGTGGACAGCCCCAGGTTGGCGGCGGCCACGCCGTGGGCGACCAGTGCCGCGCCAGCCAGGAACTTGTCGGGCCAGGTGGAGCCCGCGTTGCGCACCTCGTCGATCACGTCGGTCCATCGCCCGGCGGCGCCGTAGACGACCGCTTTGACCCAGGACACCAGATGTTCGCCGCCCGCGGCAGGCGCGTCGTCGAGCGCTTCCATCGCGTCGGCGTAGTTGCCGACTGCCGCCTCGCTCACCGCGAAACCCAGCGTGATCGCCAGCGGCGAGTTGACCGGATAGGTGATGTCGCCGTACATGCCGCCGATCGGCACGCGCGCGCCGACGCTGTTCATCGAGAGCTCCGCGGTGCCGGCGAGCTTGCCGAAGTTGTTGCGCGAGTACCAGGCCCGGAACATCGTCACCCGGTCGGTGTCACCGCACCTGATCCGGCCCACCCAGGCATCGCAGGCGGTCTCGTCGGCAGTGGTGATCTCGGTGAACAGTTCCAGTGAACGCGCCTGCGAAGTGGGCAGCAGGCCCACCGCGCTGCCGAAGATGCCGGCCAGTTGTTCAGTCACTCGTCACCTACGTAGCGGGTCGTGAACAGTTCGGCGCGGGCGGCCCGAGCCTGTTCCGGGGTGGGCAGATCCAGGTCGCGGGCGAGGAAGTCGCGCGTGGCCGCGTGGTCATGGCCCTGTTGCCTCATCCCGTCCAACATCGAGGTGTACTGCGCCGATCTGGCGTCCTGGGTGGCGAGCCCGGCGATCACGACGATCTCGTCGGCGAGGACGGCCTCGGGGAGCTCCGCCGCCTTCGGCGACAGATCGACCTGCTGGACGCGCCCGTCCAGATAGGTCGTCACGGTCACGGTTCCGGGCGGATTGGTCACGGTGAACGTCGGCATCGGATCGGCGCCGGCGACCAGGTGCACCGGTCGGCGGTCACCGAGAATCATCCCGAGGTCGGTGTCGTCCTCGTCGCCGACGACGCTGAAGTCCAGCGCCGCGAGGTCGTCGTGGTCCCCGCCGTCGCGAGATCCGTCGGCGCCGAACGCAGACGCGTCCGGGGTTCCGGGCGGAGGGTTGGCCACCGTGCTTTCGCCTTTCAGTCCGCGTAGGTGTGGTCGAGGGCGTCTCGGTGCTCGAACCACGTCTTCGACGGCAGGAACTCCATCAGGCCGTCGAGGGCCCGCTGGAGGTTCTCCTGGGTGCCGGGCAGGAAGCTTCCGTACAGCTCGCTGCCGACCCGCCGCGGGATGGACACGATGCGGCCATGCGCCGAATCCAGTACGCCCGCGCCGACACCCGCCTGTGAGCAGGTCCCCCCGGGGTGCCGCTCGTTGGCGGTGATCTCCACCCAGCTGTCTGGGTTCGCCGTCGCTTCGGCGTAGATCTTGGCCGACAGCGCTGGTTGGCCGTACCCGGCGATCTGCTCGGCGGTCCGCGCCTGCGCCAGCGTGGCCGCGATGCCGGTCAGCGGCTGGACGTCGGCCGGCTCGGCCTCACCGAGCACCACGGTCACCATCGCGGCGAGGCCGATCTGCGGGGCCACCCGCTGCAGCACCAGCATGTCCTCGTCCCGCGCGGCGACGACGTGCCGGTCGCCTTTGCGGCACACCACGAAGCGGACCATCTTGCCGCCGAGGTCCCGCCGCCACCAGCGGCAGTCGAGCGTGCGGTCGGGGCGGCTGAGCGTGTCGACCATCGCCGCGACCTCGGGATGCGGATCGCCGTAAGCGGTCAGGATTCCCTGGGCGGTCAGATCGCGGGTCACCTGGTCCCACACGATGTTGCGCTGATCCTCGTACGGGATGTTGGGCCGGATCCCCAGCGACAGCGGAAAGTCGACGAGGTGCAGCAGGTCGGCAATGACCAGGATGCCGTCGATCGTCACCTCGGCACCCACCACGTCGTCGTAGTGGGTGGGTTCGCGATCCCCGATGAACGGGCGCGCCATCACCGACACAGACCGGGCCGACGAGCGGGCGCGCACCTGATCGTGGCCGCGCCGTCTTTGCCACCCCCCAGGTAGCCGTCCAACTTAGCCATGGTGTGGCCCCCTTCCCATCGGCAGCGTACCAGCGATAACTGCTCCCCTAAGACACTTTTTTCCCCGCAACCACTCGATCCCACACTGGCACCCACGCCGCCCTCAGCAATATTGGTCGCTGTTCTGAGTAGGTTATTTCTACGTATGGCTAACTTGATTGGGTAGGCACAAGGGATCTCGCCGGGGCGGCCGCTTCTGCGTACGGCACCCCGGTCCGCGCTGCTGACGTCGGGGCCGGAGCCCCCATCGTGGGCACCAGGATTAGTTTGCTGGCCTGCAGGCGCGGCTAGTGTGGTGCGGCAGCGTTGTAGACGTCAGCGCTGTCGACATCGATGAGGAGACGTGTGGTGACCGACCGCGACGACGGACTGCGGGAAGACCCGACCGATTCCGACCCTGTCACCGAGCAGACCCCTGTGATCGTGCCGCCACCGGTGCGGCCCGGTGAGTTCTCTCAGCAGCCCACACCCCCGCAGCCGGCGCCGCCCCGATGGCCGGACGGCCGTCCGCCACAGCGCTCCCAGGGCTGGGTCCCCCATTCCCCGCCGCCCGCGCCGCCCGCGCTGTCCTTCGCGCCCCAACCAGACCCCGACGCGCCGTGGACCGCGCCCCAGCCCGCGACGTTCGCCGAGCGCATCCGCCCCGACGAGCTGGTTCCGCATCGCAAGACCCTGCCGGGGAGCGGCTGGCGCAGGGCGCTCTACAAAGCCAGCTTCGGGCTGATCAACCTCGGCCCGTCGCCGGAGGACAAACGGATGGCGGCCCTGGAAGCCGTCATCCGCGGCCCGCTGCGCGGCAATTTCAAGATCGGCGTGATGGGCAAGGGCGGCGTCGGCAAGACCACCGTCTCGGCGGCCGTCGGATCCGTGCTGGCCGAACTGCGTCAGGACGTCCGGGTGGTCGCCATCGACGCGGACACCGCGTTCGGCAAGCTCGGCAGCCGGGTGGACCCGAAGGCACAGGGGTCGTTCTGGGAGCTGGCAGGCGATCAGCACCTGGACACGTTCGCCGACGTCCGTAACCGCCTGGGCTGCAACGCCGCCGGGCTCTTCGTCCTGGCCGGCGAACCCACTCCGGCCCGCCGCCGGGTCCTGGACCCGGCGATCTACCGCGAGGCCGTCTCCAGGCTCGACCGGCATTTCACGATCTCGGTGATCGACTGCAGTTCCACGATGGACTCGCCGGTGACCCAGGAGGTGCTGCGGGATCTGGACGCGCTGGTGGTGGTGTCCTCACCCTGGGTGGACGGCGCCGCCGCGGCCGGTCAGACCCTCGACTGGCTCGCCGCGCGCGGCATGGCGAACCTGCTCCAACGCACGGTGGTCATCCTCAACGACTCCGACGGGCACGCCGACAAGCGCACCAGAAGGATTCTCGCGCAGCAGTTCTCGGCACACGGCCAGCATGTCATCGAGGTGCCCTTCGACGGCGGGCTGCGCCCGGGCGGGGTGATCGACGGAACCGGCGAGATGTCGCCGCAGACGCGGCGCAAGTTCGTCGAGCTGGTTGCCGCGCTGGCGGGATTCTTCCCCGCCGGCGTCACGCGATCTGGCTGATCAGCTGCTCTATCGCTTCGAACTCCTCGGTCGGCAGCTGTTCGTCCGCCTCGGCGCGCGCGATGCTGCCCTCCGAAACTCCTGCGGCCTGGGCGGTTTCGGCGATGGTGAGGTTGGCGGCGCGCCGTGCGGCGTAGAGCCGCTGGCCCAGCGTGGCCTGGGGCGCCCCGGCGGCCTGCAGCATGAGGTCGTCGTAGAGGCCGCGCACCGTGCTGAGTGCCTTGATCAGCGCCGGGGTCACCCGGCCGATGCGTGCCGCGCGGGAGGCCACCGCCTCCAGCTGGCGCAGGTCCGTGAGGATCGCACTGACCCGGGGGACGAAGGTGCAGTCGTCGACCGGCGGCAGCGCGGCCACCGTGGCGCTGAACGCGTGCACCGCGGTGATCACCGCCTGCGCGATCAGCGACACCTCGTCACTACCGGCTGCCGGCGGCGGGGCCGGCGGGTCGGGGCGGGCCGAATCCCCGTTGCGGATCCGGGCGATGGTGCCGGGAGGCCACTGCAGAATTTCTTCCAGCCGCGCCCTGGTCCGCTCCCGCGGCCAGCTGCGGCCCTTCTCGAACGCGATCAGGGCGCCCGCGTTGATGATCCCGTCGGCGGCCAGGCTGCGCTGGCTGATGTTGAGTTCACGCCGGCGGGCGGCCGCCGCGGCGCCTGCCCTGACCATGCCGGGATCCGGCGCACAGGCCGACTCGTCGACCGGCTCGGCGTTCGTCATCAACCGGGGTTCCTCAGCTGTCTGGTCACGGCGCGCATTCGTACCGAGCAATGTAGCAACTGTTCCGGCGTGCGCCGGGCACCGTCCAAACTACCCCACTTCGACGGTCTATACCGCATCAATGCAACGGAATGTCGCGGCACTGCCATCGCGACATAGTGCGTCAAAATTCCAGGTGAGCCGCTTGTCAGCGGTCATCAAGGCCGGTCGGCTTCACCAAACCGCTGCGCTAACCGTTGCACTGCTACGGTTCGTCGGTTACGTTGTGCTCCATCGCGGCAGACACCGCCGCCGGGCGCAGAGGAGTACACGATGAACGCGAAGTCCTGGGACGACACCCCGATCGGCGAGTGCACGCGCGACCCCGAGCGGTGGACCACCACCGCCGACGACGAGGCCAAGGCCATCTGCCGGTCCTGCCCGCGACGCTGGCTGTGCGCCCGCGAGGCCTGCGAGTCGCCTCGGGCGGAGGGTCTGTGGGCCGGGATCTACGTTCCCGAGGGCGGGCGCGGTCGCACCTTCGCCTTGCGACAGCTCAAGTCGCTGGCCGAGCAGAACGGCTACACCGTCGGCGAGCGCCGGGTCTATTACGCCGAAAGTGCCTGAGTGCTCGGTCCCGGAATACTCCGGGACCGGTGCCCGTTGCATGATTCGACGGTGCCGGACATGCCCCGGGCCCCAAAACAGAACAGTCGCTTCGAGCGACCACTCGCCGAGAGGCGCAGGCGGCACCGTCCCTCCTACCTGGTTTCTCTTCACCAGGTATCGATGAACCGGCTCCCGGTGGGAGCCGGTTTTTTCGTACCGGTAACCGTTGATCACAGTGAGAGCGGACACGCGATGACCGAGAGTGGCACCAGAACCCCCGAGCCCTTCACGGCGCACACCACCGACGAGCAGATCGCGGACCTTCGCAGCCGTCTGCTGGCCACGCGCTGGCCGGACGCCCCCGACCGCGCTGACTGGTCCTTGGGCGCGGACACGTCCTATCTACGCGAGCTTGTCGGGTACTGGGCGCACGACTTCTCCTGGCCCGAGCAGGAACACGCGCTCGCGGCGTTGCCTCGCTTCACCATGCCGGTCGACGGCCACAACGTGCACTTCGTCCACGCCCGAGCCGCCGAAGGGTCGCCGGATCCGCTGCCCCTGATACTGACCCACGGCTGGCCCGACTCATTCTGGCGCTACTCGAAAGTCATTCCGCTGCTGACCGACCCCGGCCGCCACGGCGGCGATCCCGCCGATGCGTTCGACGTCGTCGTGCCCGACCTCCCCGGCTTCGGCTTCTCTGAACGGCCACACCATGCGCTGAACGCGGTGCAGGTGTCCACGTTGTGGGCAGCCCTCATGGAAATCCTCGGTTATCCCCGATTCGGGGCGGTCGGCGGCGACATCGGCAGCAACGTCAGCCGATTTCTCGCCCTCGACTTCCCGCAGCGCGTGGTGGCGGTGCACCGCATGGACGCCGGCTTCCCCACCGTGGACCCATCTGCGATCGACCTGACCCCGGAAGAGCGTCACTGGATAGCCGGCGCGGCCGCCTGGAGCGCGGAAGAAGGCGCATACGCCGCGATGCACCGCACCAAACCGCAGACCGCCGCCACCGCCCTCAACGATTCCCCCGCCGGACTGGCCGCGTGGATCGTGGAGAAGCTGCGCGCGTGGAGCGATTGCGGCGGCGACGTCGAAAGCGCCTTCACCCGAGACGAAATCCTCACCACCGTCACGATCTATTGGATGACGTCGACAATCGGCTCCTCGATGCGCATGTACCGGGCCAACGCCCAGATCGACGCCGCACAGCTCAGAAGACGCATCGAAGTCCCCTCCGGCTACTCGCTGTTCGCCGGCGACATCGTCCGACCGCCGCATGCGTGGCTTCACCGGATGAGCAACACCGTCTATATCAGTGAACCGGATCGGGGTGGCCACTTCGCCCCGTTCGAGCAACCAGAGCTGTACGCAGCGGAACTGCGCCGCTTCTTCCGGCCCTATCGCCGCGGCCCGAACTGACGGAGCCGGATCCGATCAGGCTTCGAGTTCTGCGATGGCCGTGGCGATCTCGGCGAGCAGCGTGTCCACCTGGTCCTTGTCGAAGCCGCGTTGGCCGAACGGCGGCTTGTTGAAGCGGATGTGGCGCACGTCCTCGGCGGTCAGGTGACCGCGGCCGTCGAGCCGACGCGCGCACAGCGCCAGGAAATCGGTGACCGCCTTCTCGTGGTAGCCGCGCTTGCCCCACGGCGGCTTCTCGAAGGTGACGTTGCGGAGATGGTCGGCCGTGACGGCGCCGTCGGTCATGGCGTCACAGTAATAGCCGAGTTATCCACAGGGGGCCGAGTTGGCCCTGTGGATTGTCGGGAGCCGCGAATAGCGTGCGGTCATGACGAACTGGATCAACACGGTCAGCCGCGATCACGTCGAACGCGGTGTTCGCGGCCGCTTCACCCAGGCCAATCACGGCAAGCCGCACATGCTGCGCAGGATGGAGCGGGGCGACTGGCTCGTCTTCTACTCGCCGAAGACCGCCTATCCCGACGGGGCGCCGCTGCAGGCGTTCACCGCCATCGGCCGGGTCGCCGACGACGAGGCCTACCAGGTGGAGATGTCGCCGGACTTCCAGCCGTGGCGGCGCAACGTGGATTTTCTGGACTGCACCGAGACGCCGATCCGACCGCTGCTCGACGAGTTGGATTTCGTCGAGGACAAGGCCCGCTGGGGCTACAAGTTCCGCTTCGGCGTGTTCCGGATCGACGACCACGACCTCGAGGTGATCCGGGCCGCGATGGTCGGTTCGTTCTAGTGTGGAGCGATGAGCAACACCGAGGCCGCCCCCGCTGAAGTCGATTGTGTGACTTCAGGGTTCACCGGGGTGCTACATCCGCGTGAGGTGCCTCTCGGCGGCCCTCGGGCGATCCGGGTCCGGCGCACCCTGCCCCAGCGTGAACGGTCGCTGATCGGCGCGTGGTGCTTCGCCGACCATTACGGCCCGCACGACGTGCGCGGGGGCACCGGCATGGACGTGCCACCGCACCCGCACACCGGTCTGCAGACGGTCAGCTGGCTGTTCAGCGGCGAGGTCGAGCACCGCGACAGCGCCGGTGTGCACGCGATGGTGCGCCCCGGTGAGCTGAACCTGATGACCGCCGGCGCGGGTATCTGCCATTCGGAGGTCACGACACCGTCGACCACCGTGTTGCACGGCGCGCAGCTGTGGGTCGCCTTGCCGGAGTCCGACCGCGACACCGACCGCGACTTCGCCCATTACGCCCCGACGCCCCGCACCGCCGGCGGGCTGACCACCCGGGTGTTCCTGGGCGAGCTCGACGGCGAACGCTCCCCGGTGCACACCTTCACGCCGCTGCTCGGCGCGCAGGTCGACCTACAGCCCGACGTCGAGGTGATTTTCGACATCGACGGCGACTTCGAGCACGGCGTGCTCGTCGATCAGGGCGACGTCGAAGCCTGCGGGTCGACGCTGGCCGTCGCCGACCTCGCGTTCCAGGGCACCGGGCACCACCGGTTGCACCTGGCCAACCGCGGCGACAGCCCGGCCCGGGTGCTGCTGCTCGGCGGCACACCCTTCACCGAGGAGTTGGTGATGTGGTGGAACTTCGTGGGCCGCAGCCACGACGACATCGTCAGATACCGCGAGCAGTGGCAGGACCACGACGCACGCTTCGGCGCGGTGGAGGGCTACCGGGGCGCGGTGTCGCGACTGCCCGCCCCGCCGCTGCCCAACGCGACCTTGCGTCCCCGGCCGCACCCTGGGGTATAGAGGAAGCCATGACCACCGACAAGACCGGCGCGCCCACCGAGGTCACCGAGGAGTCCGACCGCTTCAGCATCTCCGTCGACGGCACCACGGCAGGCTTCACCGAATTCGTCGACCACGGGGATCAGCGCATCTTCCCGCACACCGAGATCGACACCGAGTTCGGCGGACGCGGGCTGGCGTCGATTCTGGTGGGCGAGGCGCTGACGGCCACCCGCGCGGCCGGCAAGCGGGTCGTACCGGTGTGCTCGATGGTCGCCGGCTACATCGAGAAGCATCCCGAATTCCAGGACATCGCCGACCCGGTCACCGCCGACATCGAGCGCGTCCTGTCCGCGCACTGACCCACCGCGACCGCTATCGTCGCCCGGTGAGTAGCCGGGCTTTCTTTCTCCCCGAGGGTGACGCGTTCCGTCCCACGAACTGGGCGCGCGGCCCGTGGGGGCAGACCATCAGCGGCAACTACGTCGGTGGTCTGCTGGGCCACGTCATCGAGCGCGACGCCGGTGATCCCGAGCTGCAGCCGGCCCGGCTGACCGTCGACCTGTTCCGCCCGGCGGCCCTCACCGACCCCGTGCACGTCGAGACCACCGTGGTGCGGGAAGGCCGGCGCCTCAAGCTCGTCGACGCCGTGATGACGCAGTCGGGCACCGTCGTCGCCCGGGCGAACGCGCTGTTCCTGCGCCGCGGTGAGCAGCCGCCGGGCGACCGGTTCACCACGAGGGTCACGATGCCCCCGTTGCCGCCGGAATCGGATCCGGCGCCCGACGACCGGCTCACGCTGGTGTGGAGCTACGGCAAGGACGGCGACGTGCCGAGCACGGGCCTCGGCGCATGGGCGTACGACGGGCCGAAGTTCATCTGGACCCGCGAACTCGGTTCGCTGGTCGAGGGCGTCGCGCTGACGCCGTTCACCCGGGCGGCGCTGGCCGGGGACATGGCCAGCTCGCTGACCCACTTCGGCGCCGACGGGCTGCCGTTCATCAACGCCGACTACACGCTGGCGCTGAGCCGGCTGCCCGATGGGCCCTTCCTGGGGCTGGCCGCGCTGACCCACGACAGCGACGCCGGCGTCGCCACCGGCACCGCGGTGGTGGTCGACCGGATCGGGCCGCTCGGCACCGCGACGGCCACCGCGCTGGCCAACCCGGGGTTCAATCCGCCGCGTGCGTTCAGCTGAGGTCGCGCTCGGTCAGCTGAGGTACTGCGCGGTGCTGCCGGAAACCGGCATGCCCTGCATGCCCAGTTTGCGATGGTCCCAGCTGCGCATCCGGGACGGCACCACACGCACGCAGATCCGGTTGTTCATCATCTGCTCGACGAACGGGCGCATCTCTTCGGTGTAGGGGCCGGTGTAGCGCTCCCAGACGCTGATACCCACGCGCAGAGACGTTTCCGGGTCGCCGAAGATCTCGGCCTGCCCGTCGATGGACACGCCGCGCAGGGTGTCGTAGGACAGCCCGTCCTCGATCATCACGGTGATCGTCGGATCGCGACGCAGGTTGACGGCCTTCTGCGACTTGGCCTTCGTCTCGAACCAGATCTCCCCGTCGAGCACGGCGTACCACATCGCGACCAGGTGCGGCCGGCCGTTCGGCAGCACCGTCGCCATCGTCGCCGTGCGGCTGCGTTCGATGAACTCGGCGATCTCGTCGTCGGTCATCACGATCTTTGCGCGTTCGTTCTTGCCCACGCGTTGATACTGGCAGGCCGCTTTTCGCGCCATCAGCCGGGTCGCTATCCGCGCTCCCGGTACTCCAGCACCGTGAACTCGAACCAGCCGGCGTCGCGGGCAAGCTCCAGCGCGTCGGCGTAGGACAGGCTCCCGGTGAAGACCGCGGGCAGCATCGCAAGGCGATCCCTCACTTCGGCCTCCGTTAGGGCCCGGCCTACCCGCCACACCTTCTCGTACCGGTAGTAGACGTCGACGGTGATGCTGTGCATCGCGACCAGGGTGCGCACCGTCTCCTCGATGTCGCCGATCGACAGCACCACCACGTCGTAGGACAGCCACCGGTATCCGCGGTCGTACAACGTCGGGTCGCGGCTCAGCGGAACGTGCTTCATCAACTTCAGCACCCGCCCCGACTCCTTGTCGACGACCGCGCCGACCCAGACGTCGCTGGTCTTGGCGATACACGGGAAGTACCAACCCAGTTCGAGTTCGCGGGCCTGCCCGAGCACCACGGCGCCTGGCCCGAACTCCGCGCGGGCCAGCTCACGAGCCCGCGGCTCGTCGACCATGCTGCGAAATTCTAGCTCTCCACCCTCGATCGCGTGTTTCGAACACACTTGCGACGGGCACCCCGGAGGGCATGAGTGACAACACGACCCAGGCACCGCGGGAGAACGCCGAGAAGGACACCTCGCAGTGGGTCACCGGTGACGAACCGATGACCGGACCACAACGCAGTTACCTCCAGACGCTCGCCCAGGAAGCAGGCACCGACGTCCCCGACGACCTGACGAAAGCGCAGGCCTCCGATCTCATCGAGGAACTGCAGCAGCGCACCGGCCGCGGCGACTGATCCGCGATCCCGCGGAAACCCCACTACCGCAGCACAATCAACCGATAGGGACCCCGGGCACCGGCCGGCCCGACACCGCGAGCAGCAGATCGACGGTGCCCGCCCGCACGGTGTCCCCGCGCCCCGCCTCGAACGGCGAGTCGGTCGCGACCAGGCGCAGACCCGCGGCGCGTTCCCGGCCGCCACCCATCGCGACCGCGGTTCTCAGCTGATAGGCCAGTGCCGCCGACGCTGCCGTGACGTCGTAGCCGGCCGTGATCCCGAGCGGGCGCCGGATGTCCTCCCCGTGCACGATCGCCTCCACCAGCCGGGTGGCTCGTGGTGCCGGCGGCGTCCGGGTCAGCCGGGCGACGGACCGGAACGCCGCCAGGGTCTCCTGCGGATCCGTCCGGCGCTCCCGACCGATCCCGGCGGCGTTGTCGGCATCGAAGTCGAACCGCGCCGACAGCATCCGGCGCGCGAACGACAGCCGCGACGTCGTCGCCGCGTCGACGAGATGGGCCACCACGTCGTGGACGTCCCACCCCGGGCACAGCGACGGCGTCGACCAGTCATGCCACGCGAGCGTGGCCAGATCGTCGGCGAGCCGGGCGCGCTCGGCGTGCACGAAGGACCACACCTCGGTCTTGGATTGCCTCACGGGTGTGCTGACCCGGCGCCGGCGCGATTCTCATCGCGGCGGCGTCAGCGCACCAGGGTGGCCCCGCCGTCGAGACGGATCTGCTGGCCCGTCATGAAACGCGACTCGTCGGCAAGCAGGTAGACCGCGGCGTACGCCGTCTCCCACACACTGCCCCGGCCCATCTTCAGCTTCACCACCTCGCGGTAGACGTCGTCGACCTCGTCGGGCTGCAGGTCGAACAGCGACTGCGAATCATGGTTGCCGAGAACGGAATTGATCGGACCCAGCATCAGGGTGTTGGCCCGGACCCCGGCTGCGGCGAACTGCGTGGCGGTCAGCTCGGTGATGTAGTTGAGGCCACATTTGCCCAGCGCGTAGGGCATGATGCCGATGTTGAGGCCGATCTCGTTCTTGATGCTGGCGATCGACGAGATGTTCACGATGCTGCCGTTGGTGTTCTCACCGTTCTTCTCCATGCACTGTGCGGCGAACAGGTTGCAGTGGTAGCAGCCGAGCATGTTGACGTTGATGCCGTAGTTGAAGTTCTCGGGCGTCATCGAGTTGGACTCGTGGTCGAACGGCGGGTTGATCGCGACGCTGTAGACCATGCCGTCCACCCGGCCGCTGGTGTCCATGGCCACCTCGAAAATCCGCTCGCAGTCCCGCTTCTCCGCGACGTTCGCCTCGACGGTGTAGGCACGGCCGTCTTCGGCGGTGATCATGTCGACAGTCTCCTGCGCGGCAGGCAGGTTGCGGTCGACCACCACCACCTCGGCGCCGTGCCGGGCCGCCAGAATGGCGGTGGCCCGGCCGTTGCCAAGACCGGGGCCGGGCATCTGCCCGCCGCCGACGATGACGACGACCTTGCCTGACAGATCGAGCGCTGTGCGCCCTTTCATACCGAAATTGGGTTCCATTGTTCAACTTTCACGTGGGGTTGGGATTGTTCACCGGGTGAGGATGGCGTGTTCCGGACAGCTCGCGACGGCCTCTGCCACGGCCGGCTCCAGGTCCGCGGGCACGTCGGCGAGCGTCGCCTCCGCGTAGCCGCCGTCGGTCAGCGTGAAGACCTGCGGACACACCGCCGCGCACACGCCGTGGCCGCGGCACAGGTCGTCGTCGACGGTCACCTTCACGAGGCGGCCGCTTCGGTGGTGACGTGCAGGTCGGTCAGTCCGCGCAGGATGTAGGTCGGCACGTAGGTGTACCGGCGGTCGTGGGCCGGCCCGTGCCTGTCCTCGTCGATGTCGACCGACGCGGTGCGCTCGAGCAGCCGCTGCAGCAGCACCCGGCCCTCCGCGCGCGCCAGCGGTGCGCCGATGCAGCTGTGGATGCCGCGGCCGAACCCGATCTGGCGCCGCGCGTTGGGCCGGTCGGGGTCGAAGACGTCCGGGTTCTCGAATTGGCGCGGGTCGCGGTTGGCGGCGCCGAAGTGCACCATCACCGTGGTGCCGGCCGGGATCTCCACCCCGCCGACGGTCACCGGGGCGCGGCTCAACCGGAAGTCGCCCTTGATGGGGCTCTCGAACCGCAGCGCTTCCTCGATGAAGTTGGGGATCAGGTCCGGGTTCGCCCGCAGCCGTGCCTGCAGCTCGTGGTCCTCGGCCAGGACTTTGAGCGCCGAGGACAGCAACCTGACCGTGGTCTCCTGCCCGGCCGAGAACAGGTTGGCCGCCACCCGCACGACGTCGATGACCTCGGGAAGCGAACCGTCAGGGAACCGGGCCTGAGCCATCTCGGTCATCACGTCCGCACGCGGCTCCCGGCGGCGGTCCTCGATGTAGTCGGTGAACCGGCGGTACAGGTACTCCAGCGGCGAATGCGCCATCACGGCGTCGGCGGTGCTGCCCACCGTCACGTCGCCGGTGAGTACCTGGGCGAGTTCGGCGTGGTCCTCCTCGGGCACGCCGAGCAGATCGGCGACCACCAGCAGCGCGAAGCGGTTCGCCACCGTGCCGATGAACTCGCCGCCGCCTGCGGCCAGGAACGGGTCCAGCACGCGGTCGGCGAGGCGCCACATGAAGTCCTCGTTCTCCTTGAGCCGCTTGGGGGTGATCAGCCGGCTCAACAGCGACCGGTGCGCCGTGTGGGTGGGCGGGTCGAACGACGGCAGCTGATCGCTGAACGGCAGTTCGTCACGATGGGCGTCGATCAGCGCGCTGACCTCGGCCGCGTCCAGACCGTCGAGGCTCACCGGAAACCCCGGGATGGGGCCGGTGGTGGAATTGCACGACGAGAACGAGTCGGCGTCGTTGACCACGGCCAGCACCTCGTCGTAGCCCGTCACCACCAGGACGCCGTGGACCGGTTCGCGCCACACCGGGCCGGCCTGGCGCATCCGGTCCAGCACCGGGTAGGGGTCGGCGACCAGCGCCTCGTCACGGAAGAAATCCAGCGTCGCCAGATCGGGCTGCACGTATCACTCCTCAGGCCAATCTACTGACCAATCGTAAAGGGATTCCTGACCAATCGTACAGGAGCTGACTGACCAGCCGTACGGGCGCGAGCCGACATTGGTCGGCTACCATCACGCTGTGAACGGCGCAACAGCGGGGAGGGCGACGTGACCGAAGGGACCCCACCGACCAGCAAGGCGACCCGGCTGCGGCTGATGGAAGTCGCGATCGAGCTCTTCAAGCGGCACAGCGTCGCAGGCACGTCGCTGCAGATGATCTCCGATGAGCTCGGGCTGACGAAATCCGCGATCTACCACCACTTCCGGACCCGGGACGAGCTTCTCGACGCGATCCTGGAGCCGGTGCTGGCCGAGGTGTCGGCCATCGTCGAAGCGGCCGAGGCGCACCGCACGGTTCGTGCCCGCGCCGACCACATGCTGACCGGCTACGCCGCCCTGGCCGCGAGGAACCGCGACCTCATCTCCGTGCTCAGCGGGGACCCGCTGGTCCTCGAGCTGTTGAACGCCAAGGCCGAATGGCGGGCGATCGTGGTGCGGCAGATGCGGCTGTTCGCCGACGTCGAACCGGGCGTCGGCGGCCAGATCAAGGCGATGATCCTGCTGTCGGGGTTCGCCGGCGCCGCCCGCGCCGAGTACAGCCAGTTCGACGGTCCCCTCGACGAGGCCGCCTTCCGCGACCAGCTGATCGCCGCGGGGCGCCGCACGCTGGGGCTGCGCGCGCCGCGACCGGCCGACTGACTCGGGGGCGTCTCAGACCGCGCTGCTGAAGCCGGCGATACCGGCGCGCGCCGCCTCCTGCACGCCGGGCAGCGCCCGCACATCGGACATCACCGCCCGCAGCGACGTTCTCGCCGCGGCGTCGGCTACCGCGTGCAGCGCGTCGCGGCGCTGACCGTTGGCGTGGAACCGGTACTGGCTGCCCTCGTTCAGACTCAGCGCCGTCCTGGCGAACTCGGCCGGCGCCACGTCGATGAACTCGCCCGAGGCCACCCCTTCGCCGATGATGCTGGTCAGCCTGGCCGAGAGCTCGTCGTAGTCGTCCTGGAAGTCGCTGAAGACCTCCGGTTGCTTCTTGGCCGCCTGCTCCAGGTCGTAGAAGTTCAGCGGCGCCGTGCACATCTGCACCACGTCCTGGTACAGCACGATGTAGAGCCGGACCGCGGCCGGCTCGTCCCGCTCGGACAGCACCCGCGCCGCCTCCAGCGACACCCGGTTCTGGTTCATGATCCCGCGCAGGATCTCGTCCTTGGAGCGGAACCAGTAATACAGCGACGACTGGCCCAGCCCGGCGCGCTCGGCGATCGCGTCCATCCGGGTCGAGGCGAAACCCTTGGCGGCGAACAGCTCTGCGGCCGCCTTCAGGATGTCCCCGCGCGGATCGTCGGCGACGACCCCGCTCCGGCGAGGTCGTCCACCTTGCGATGCCGCCTTGGTCACTCGGTCATGGTAGGCCATGGGTTCTCCCGGGATCGATTACCGCTGTGCGACATTCGACACGCGGCAGTCGACAGGCGGCGGGCCCACCGGCTCGATGGACCCGCCGCCTGTCCTCGTGTCAATCCTTGACGGCGAACAGCGCGTCGTAGTCGGCGGGCTCCTCGTCGATGATCCCGTACTGGACCACCGCCGCGCCGTAGTCACGCAACGCCTGACCGTCGTCCTCGACCGGGAACTTCGGGAAGTTCACCTGGTCGATGATCGCGGCGTCGATACCCATCTCCGCGACGGCCACCTCGCCGACCCTCGCCGGGTTCTCCTCGGCGAACGTGTTGACCTCGATCATGGCGTCCCGGAACGACTTCACCACGTCGGGGTTGGCCTCGGCATAGCTCTGTGACGTCGAGTAGTAACCGCCCACCTGGTCCGGGAACGACTGGACCCCGGGGGCCACGATCTGCTTCCAACCCTTGTTCAGCCCCGGGGTGCGGTGCGGTTCCGACACCCAGATCGCGTCGACGTCGCCCCGTGCGAGGGCCTCACCCATGTCCGAGAACGGCAGCTGCGTCCATGTCAGGTTCTCGTGGCTGACGCCCAGGTTGTCGAAGGCGCGGCGGATGTGCACCTCGCCGATGTTCTGCAGCGTGTTGACCGCGATGTTCGCACCCTCCAGATCCTTGGGCTCGTCGAACCCGCTGTCCGGGAGCACCAGCAGCCCGTGATCGTCCTCCTCGGGGGTGCAGCACGGCGCCCAGGCCGGCTGCACCAGCTTCAGGGGCAGCCCCTGGTCGATCGCCGCGAGCTGGCTCACCGTGTTCGAGTAGCCGAACTGGTTCTCACCGCTGAGCACCGACGGGATGACCGCGGCGCCGCCGTCGGCGAAGTTCACCGTCACGTCCAGGCCGTGCTTCTCGAAGATCCCCTCCTCGATTCCGACGAACAGCGGCGCGCTCAGGATCGCCGGGATCGTCCCGACGTTGACCTTGACCAGCCCGCCGTCGGTGGTCGCGGGCTCGGCACTCCCGCTCCCGCCCCCGCTGCCGCAGGCCGTCAGCAGCGCGGCGGCCGAGGCGACCACACCCCACCGCGCAATTCTTGAAAGTTGTTCGAACACAGACGTTCTCCGATCTGATTGGCGTCAGGTAGTGGCGAGAGCCGCGTCATTGCGGACCATCTCGCGGATACGGCTGAACACATGGGCGCGCAGATGCGCGAATTCGGGCAGGGATTTGGTCTCGATCTGATCCCGTTGTTCGGGCAGGTCGATGTCGACGACCTCGGCGACACAGCTCGGCGAGCGCGTCACGATCGCCACCCGGTTGCTCAGGTACACCGATTCGTCGACGTCGTGGGTGACGAAAAGCACGGTGGTTCCGGTCTCGTCGCGCACGCGCAGCAGCAGGTCCTCCAGATCCGCGCGGGTCTGCGCGTCGACCGACGCGAACGGCTCGTCCATGATGAGCACCGCCGGGCGGTAGGCGATGGCCCGCGCGATCGCGACGCGCTGCTGCATCCCGCCGGAGAGCTGGAACGGCTTCTTGTGCGCGGCGTCGGCCAGCCCGACCTCGGCCAGGGCCCGCTCGACCCGGGTGCGGCGCTCAATGGTGCTGATGCCCTTCTTGATCAGCGGGAGCTCCACGTTCTTCGCGACGGTGATCCACGGGAACAGCGAGCGGGCGTAGTCCTGGAACACCACCGCGAAGTTGGCGGGCGGTCCGTCCACCCGCTGACCGTTGAACGTCACCGAACCGCTGGTCGGCTTGTCGAGTCCGGCCACACACCGCAGCAGCGTGGTCTTTCCCGCGCCGGACGGTCCGACGATGCTGAACAGCTCGCCTTCCCGCACGGTGAAGGACATGTCGGCGACAGCGGTGAATCCGCCGCCCTTGCCGGGGTAGGTCTTCTCGAGGCTTGAAACGACGAGCATCGGTCACTGCCTTTCACATTGTCGGGCGGGCGGGAGCGGGGGTTCAGCGGGTGTCGGAGCGCCGCGGGTCGCTCCACCGCAGCAACCGGCGTTCGACCAACGAGTAGAGGAATGTCATGAGGAATCCGAGAATGCCCAGCACCAGAATCCCCGACCACATCGTCAACAGCTGGAACGTCGCCTGCGCCTGGGTGATGACGAAGCCCAATCCCTTTTGGGCGCCGACCATCTCGCTGGTCACCATCAGGATCAAGCTCAGCGGGATGGCGATCCGCACACCGACGAGCACCCTCGGCAGCACCGCGGGCAGCACCACGTAGAACTGGCGCCGCGGGCCGGTGATGTTGAACGCCCGCGCCGAGGCGACCATGGTCGCGTCCAGGCGGCGCGCGCCGTCGGCGGTGCTGAGCAGCACGGGCCAGACGCAGCCCAGCGCGATCAGGAAGATCTTCATCTCCGGGCTCACCCCGAACAGCATCATCGCGAACGGGATCAGTGCGGTGCTCGGAATCGCGCGGGCGAACTCCAGCGTCGGCGACACCATGCGCTCGACGATCGGAAGTTGGCCGATCACCAGGCCGACCGTGACCCCGAGGATGATCGCGATCGCCAGGCCCGCGCTCAGCGTGGTCAGACTGGCCTGGATGTTGGCCAGCCCCTGCGGCGTCGTCCAGTACTCGGCGGCCTCGGCGATGATCGCCGACAGCGGCGGGAAGTACGCGGTGCCGCTGTTGGCCGACAGCAGGAACCACGCCGCCAGCGCGCCGAACGCGCCGATCACCCCCAGCATCGTGCGGCCGCGCCCGGTCGACAGCACCGTCGATGCCGCGGTCAACGTGGTCATCGCGTGTCCCCCAGTCCCTGTGCCGACAACACCTTGTTCTCCAATCGGCGCATCAGCGCGTTCAGGGCGATCCCGGCCAGGCCGCTCAACACGATGTAGGCGTACATGCGGGCGGGGTTTCCGGCCGACCGCGACATCGTGATCTCGTAGCCGATACCGGGCATCTGGATGATGATCTCGGCCGTCACCACCAGGATCAGCGTCGTCGAGGTGGCCAACCGGATCGCGGTCGTCAGATAGGGCAGCATGCTGGGCAGCTGGATCCAGCGGATCTTCTGCCAGGTGGTCAGGTGATAGGAGCGGGCGGTCTCCAGGCCCACCGGGTGGGCGGCCCGCACGCCGGCGATCGCCGGCACCAGCACCTGCCAGAACGCCGCGAACACCGCCAGGAACAACGCGCTCTGGGATCCGGTGCCGATGGTCAGGACCACCAGCGGGATCAGCGCCACCGAGGGCACCGGCCGGAGGAACTCGATCGCCGGCCGCAGCAGTGCTTCCAGCGGAGCGAGCAGACCGAGCGTGATCCCCGCCGCGGTGCCCAGCACCACCGCGATGCACAGCGCGAGCAGCCAGGTGCTCATGGTCTGCCACAGCGCCGATGCCAGCGCCGTCCCGCTCAATTCGGTGACGAACGCCCCCGCGATCTGACTGGCCGGCGGAAAGTAGCCGGCCGGCAGCACATCTGTCCGGGTGAGGAGCTCCTGCAGGCCGATCAGGCCGACGATGAACGCCACCGTCAGTACCCGGCCGTCGAGGGCGAAGGAGGGGAGGCGGCGTGGTCGCGGAAGCGTTATCGCGGTGACTGCGGTCATGATTCGAACTCCAGGTACCGGTTGATCTGCAGATTGCCCTGACCGGATCGGTATTCCTTGCGGGTGCGCTCGTAGTCGAAATGCAGTCGCGAGTAGTCCACCATCTTGTTGGCGACCGGAATCCGCTCCTGCTCGAACACCTTCAGCGCCGTGCGGACGTCGTCGTGCTCGCCGAGGCGCTGCGCCAGGGTCTGTCCGTCGATCAGCGCCTGATTCGCGCCCTGGGCCATCCCGGGGTACATCGGGTGGGCCGCGTCGCCGATCAGCGTGACCCGGCCGTCCACCCACCGCGGCAGATGGTCACGGTAGTGCCCGATCTCGCGGCCGATGATGGACTCCGGCTCGGTGCACGCGATGATCCGCGGGACGGGCGTCTCGGTCCACGTGTCGTAGACGGCACGGAACTCGTCGAAGGTGGAGAGCCCGCCGATGGAGCCGTACCAGTAGGCGTGCGTGGCGTCGATCGGGATCCAGCCGAAATGGCCTTCCGCGCCGTACACGTCGGCCTGCACGTTGTCCGGGACCCCGGCCTGTGCGGTCGGGAACACCCCGCGCCAGCGGACGATCCCCTCCTCGGTGAACCGGGGGGCCTCCCCCAGCATGGTGTTGCGGATCCGCGACCCGATGCCGTCGGCCCCCAGCAGCACGTCACCGTCCGCGCTGCGGCCGTCCTCGAAGTGCACCGTGACCGAATCGTCGGTCTGGGTGTAACCCACCGCGGTGGTGTTGAACGCGATCTCGCCCGGGTCGAGCGCTTCGGCGAGCATCGCGTTCAGCCGGCGCCTGCGTGCCCCGGTGACCGGGGCGCCCAGTTCCTGCGGCCACTGGCTCACGTCGATGTCGGAGGTCAGGGTGCCGTCGCTGTCAAGGGCCCACCACCGGTCCATCGCCGCCGCGAACGACCTGAACTGACCGCCCAGCCCCAGGCCGTCGATGACCCGCACACCGTTCGGCCAGATGTTGAGTCCCACACCGGCCGTCCGGAGTTCGCTGTCGCTCTCGAAGATCTGGACCTGCCAGCCCTTCTGCTTCAGGTGCAGGGCGGACGAGAGCCCCGCTACTCCGCCGCCACAGATCAATGCTGTTGGCACGACTACTGTTCCTTCCGATATGTCTTGTGGGCTGGGCGATCCCGCGTCGTCGCGGACTACCGGCCGTCCGGGGACGATCCGCTCAGTCGCTCGAGCGCCTTGATCAGTGCGCTGTGATCGAGCCCGCCGTCGCCGGCCGAGCGCAGTGCCTGCACCAGCTGGGTGATGACGCCGGTCAGCGGCACCGCGATCTGCGCCCGTTCGGCCGCGGCCAGCGCGATCTTGAGGTCCTTGTGGTGCAGGTCCAGCCGGAACCCCGGGGTGAAATCGCGGGCCAGCATCTTCGGCGCCTTCACCTCGAGCACCTTGCTGGCCGCCAGCCCGCCGCCGAGGACCGCCAGCGCCGCGTCGATGTCCACGCCGGTGCGCTGCAGCAGCGTCACCGCCTCACCCACCAGCGCGAGGTTGCCCGCCACCAGCATCTGGTTGGCCGCCTTGACGAGCTGCCCCGACCCGGCGGGACCGACATGCATCAGCGTGGCAGCCACCGCGGTCAGCACCTCGCTCGCGCGGCGCACCGCGTCCGCGTCGCCGCCCATCATCACCGCGAGCGTTCCGGCCTTGGCGCCGACGTCCCCGCCGCTGACCGGAGCGTCCACGAATGCGATGTCGTGTTCGGCCAGCCGGCCGGCGATCGCCACCGCGGCGTCGGGTGAGATTGTGCTGCAGTCGATCACCAGCGATCCTGGCCGCAGCGTGGACACCACACCGGCGTCACCGAACAGCACCTCCTCGACCTCGGGCGAGTCGGGCAGCATCGTGATGACGACGTCCGCCTTCTCCCCGACGTGCGCGGGACTGGTACCGCCCACCGCACCGCGGGCCTCGAGCGCGTCGACCTTGGCGCGGGAGCGGTTGAAGACCACCACGTCATGGCCGGCGTCGACGAGATGGCCGGCCATCGGCTCGCCCATCACGCCGAGCCCGATGAATCCGATGTTCATGGTCACTCTCCTCAGTACCCGAGGGTCAGGTCGACGACATTGCGGAATTCGCGGCCCGCGACGAGCCGCTGCAGGTTGTCCACGAACACGTCCACCTGGCGGTCGCCCAACAGCTGCGAGGCGTGCGAGTCGTGCGGGAACACCATGGCGCCCGGCGCTTTCCACAGCGGATCGTCGGCGGGCAGCGGTTCGGTCGCGTGGCAGTCGATCAGCGCACCGGACAGATGCCCGCGCTCCAGCGCGTCGGTGAGCGCTTCGGCGTCGTGGATCGCGCCGCGGGCGACGTTGGCGACCCAGCCGCCGGGCTTGAGCGCCGCGAATGCCTTCGCATCGATGAGGCCGCGGGTGGCCGGCGTCAGCGGAGCGGCGATCACCAGGTAGTCGGATTCGGCCAGTACGTCGTGCAACTGGGCGGTGGCGACCGTGTGGTCAAAGCCGTCGACCGGCTTGCCGCTGCGGTTGACGCCGATCGTCCGAATGCCCAGCACCCGCGCGATCGTCGCCGTCCGCGCGCCGATGCTGCCGGTGCCCAGCACCGTCATCGTGGAGCCGGCCAGTTCGCGTGCCGGCAGTTCCTTCCACTCCCGGGCCGCCTGGTTCTCCCAGCGTTCCCGCAGCATCTTCGCCTGCGCCAGAATGCCGGTGATCACGGTCTCGGCGATGGCGTTGGCCGCCACACCGGAGGCATTGGCCAGCACCACGCCCTCGGGCATGATCCCCACCAGGTGTTCGGCACCCGAGCTCATCGACTGCAGCAGTTTGAGATCCGGGTTGAACAGCTGCTCGAGCCCGGGCATCTTCAGGATGCCCTGCTCGATCTCGATCTCCTTCTTGGAGCCGCTGGTCTCGACCATGATCGCGTGCGGCGGCCGCTGCGGGCCCTTACCGGCATTGAGCTCCGAGACCGGGATGTGTTCCAGCCACACGTCTTCGGCGACACCGGTGATCCGGTCCTTCTGTTCCTGGGTCAGCCAGATTCCCTCGTCGGGATTCTCGGGGTTCTGGACCGCCTTGGGCAGACCCGCGACTACGACGTTGAGTGACACTCGCCTGGTTCTCCTGCTCTGATTCGCTGTGTGCTTCGGTGTGAGATGTGTGGTGTCACGAGGTCTTGAGCAGCTCACGCAGGCATGCGTCGACCTCGTCCTGTTCTTCGGCGCGGATCCCCGGCCGTCCTGCGATGTGCCCGAGCGGCGACACCATCGGCCGCACCTCCCCGTTGGGGAGCCAGGACGCCTCGAGGGTGTTCTCGGCGACGGTGAAGTAGGTGTCGGTCACCGACGGCATCAGCACCGTGCGGGCGGTGATGCGGCCGAGCCGCTCCCCCACCGCGTCCAGATCACCGTCGGCGGCGCGCCACATCGTCAACGCGGCCAGCAGATCTCCCGCGTGCATGCTCTGGTGGTCCTCGCCCCATCGCGCGACCACGTCGGCGGGGCTGGAGTAGCCCAGCTCCCGGTACACCTCGTCGGCGAAGAACTGCTCGCAGTACGCCCAGCCGGCATAGACCCGGCCGAACACGTCGAGCCGTTCGCGTGCTGCCGTGCCGTCTGCGCCCCCAGCGCCGACGGTCAACGCGGCGCTGACCGAGTCGAGGAACACCTGGTTGATCGGCGAGCACCGCGCCGCCGAACAGAGGGCGTACACCGCCGACACGCGGTCGGGGTAGCGGGCCGCGAACTCCAGCGACTGCATTCCGCCCAACGACCACCCGGCGACCAGGCGTAGATGCTGCACGCCGAGTCTGTCGAGGACGAGCTGCGCCGCACGCACGCTGTCCCCGACGCGGACCTCGGGGAACGGGGTGCCGGCTGTCGACGGTGACGTCGACACCCCGTTTCCGAAGTGGTCGACCACGACGACGAAGTGCTCGTTCGGGTCCAGCGGGCGCCCCGGCCCGATCCACGGCTGGTAGCTGAGGTCGTCACCGGTGTAGTAGGTGAACAACAGCACCACGTTGTCCCCGGCGGCCGACAGCGACCCGTAGGTGCGGTAGCTGACCTGCGCGTCGGCCAGCGCCGCGCCCGACTCGAGCGAGAACTCCGGCAGGGCAAGCTGATTCCTGGTGCCGTGGTCCGGGGTGGTCGTCATCTCACCTGCCTTCGTCGGTCGGGTTTCGGGGCGGGACGGATCAGAAGAACTTCAGGTAGCGGTCGCGCTCCCAGTCGGTCACGGCGGTGGCGTAGGACGTCCACTCGGCGCGCTTGTAGTCGATGAACGACTTCCAGAGCTTCTCGCCGCACACCTGCTTGGTGAACGGGTCCGCCTCGAACGCGTCCACTGCCTCCTCGAGGGTCCGCGGAAGCAGTGCCACACCGCGCTTCTGGTACTCGACGGGGTCGACCTCGTAGAGGTTCTCGGTGTGGAAGTGCTCCAGCTCGAGCTTCTCGCGCACGCCCTCCAGGCCCGCGGCGAGCAGCATGGCCGCCGCCAGATGCGGGTTGGCCGCGGAATCGACTGCGCGGCATTCGATCCGGCCGCCGCCGAGCGGGATGCGCAGCATGTTGGTGCGGTTGTTGTTGCCGCAGCTGGCGAAGATCGGCGCCCACGTCGAGCCGGACATGCTGCCCTGGCGGACCAGGCGCTTGTAGCTGTTCACCGTCGGCGCGATGACCGCGCAGATCGCCGCGGCGTGCCGGACGATCCCGGCGGCGAAGTGATAGCCGATCTCGCTGAGCCCGGCGTTGCGCGGGTCGTCGGCGGATTCGAAGATGTTCGCGCCGCTGTCCAGCCCGGCCATCGACATGTTGAAGTGCGCGCCCGACCCGGTGCGGTCGGCGAACGGCTTGGGCATGAACGAGACGTAGGCGCCGTGCTTGCGGGCGACCTCGTTGGCCATCATGCGGAAGAACACCACGCGGTCGGCCATCGACAGACCGTCGGCGTAGGCGAAGTCGATCTCGAACTGGCCCTGGGCGTCCTCGTGGTCGAACGAGTAGACGTCCCAACCGAGTTCGTTCATGTACTCGACCAGCTCGTCGAGCCAGCCCAGGTTGTCCAACAGGGTGGGGACCGCGTAGCACGGCTTCTCCAGCGTGTCGCGCTCGCTCAGGCTGCTCGGGCCGGTCGGTCCGTCTTCGAGGACGAAGAACTCGGTCTCGACGCCGAGATTGAACTGGTAGCCCATCTCCTCGGCGGCTTTCATCTGCCGGCCCAGCGTGTTACGCGTCGACGCTTCGAACGGCTCGCCGCCGACGTACAGGTCCGACAGGAACAGTGCGACGTCCTTGCGCCACGGCAGCACGAAGCCCCGGTCCAGGTCGGGGTGCGCGGAGAGTTCCTCGTCGCTGACGTCCTGCGGCAGGCCGTCCAGTGCCGCGCCGGTGAACAGCTCCGAGCCCTGTGACATCTGCAGGAAATGGTCGATCGGGACCATCTTGCCCTTGATGTTGCCGTGCAGATCCGTGTAGCCGGCGATGCTGAACCGCACGCCGTCGTCCTTCAACTGCTTGGCCAGCACCTCGGCCTCAGCTGCATCATGCGTCATCGTCGGAACCCCTCATCGCTAGTTTCGATCACGTATCGAAACCGTAGGAAGGGGTTATTTCCCATCCGTGGCGCTTGTGTTAAATGCAAATGTCGAAGGGCACCCCGGTCGGGCCCTCTCCGGCCCGCTGTGAGAACCCCGTTGTGCCCAAAGGCAATCCAATCGGGCCGCGCGGCGGGACGGTCAGGAACCCGCGAAGGCCTTCCGGTAACTCGACGGGGACATCCCCAGACCGCGGCGCAAATGGTGACGCAGGTTCGCACCCGAGCCGAGCCCGGACAGGCGGGCCACCTCGTCGATGCCGAGCTCCGATCCGTGGGCCTCGAGCAACTCGCGCGCCCGGTCGACCCGGCGGTTGCGGATCCACTCCCCCGGCGGCTGCCCGGTCTCTTCGCGGAACCGGCGGATGAACGTGCGCGGACTCATCCCCGCGTGCTCCGCGAGCCGGCGGATGGTCAGTGGTTCCTGCAGATGCTCACACGCCCAGCTGCGCGTCGCCGCGGTCGACGCGGAATCCTCTGCGGGCAAAGGTGTTTGGATGAACTGCGCCTGACCGCCCTCGCGCGACGGCGAGACCACGCAGTACCGTGCCACCGCGTTGGCCACCTGGGCGCCGTGGTCGCGGCGAATCACGTGCAGGCACAGGTCGATCCCGGCGGCCAGCCCCGCCGAGGTCAGCACGTCCCCGTCGTCGACGAACAACACGTTCGCATCGAGGTGCACCCGGGGATAGAGCGCGCTGAACGTGTCGGCATGCTGCCAGTGGGTGGTGGCCGGCCGGCCGTCGAGCAGGCCGGCGGCGGCCAGCACGAACGCGCCAGTGCAGATGGACATCCTGCGCGCCGAGGCCGGCACTGTTGCCAACGCGGCGGCCACGTCGTCGTCCAGCCGGCCGTGCACCCGCGCCGGCGGATACCGGGTGCCGGGGATGAGCACCGTGTCGGCCGTCGCCAGCGCGTCGGCACCGGCCGGCGCAACGATCCCGAAACCCCCACTGGCCGACACGGTCCCGGCAGCCAGTGCGCACACGCTGACCTCGTAGAGGGGCGCACCGGTCGCATCGACGGCGGCGCCGAACAGTGTCGGGGCGATGGCGGCGTCGAACCCGATGACGGGTTCGAGCAGCAGTACCGCGACCCGGTGGGGAGACGCCATGGACCCATCGTGGCATGTTTTTGACGGATATCGGCAGACTTGCCACTGTCCGGTGCCCGGCCGACACGCCATAGTCGTACAGTGACCGTCACCGAACGTGCTCCGGAACGGGACGCCCGCCTGCACTGGGCCTGGGTCGTGGCCGCCGTCAGCTTCGTCGCGCTGCTCGGCGCGGCCGGGTTCCGCTCGGTGCCCGGCGTGATGATGAACCCGCTGCACGCCGAGTTCGGCTGGTCGCACGGCACCGTCGGACTCGCGATGTCGGTGAACATGACGCTGTTCGGGCTCACCGCGCCGTTCGCCGCGGCGCTGATGGACCGCTTCGGGATCCGGCCGGTCCTGACCGTCGCGCTGGGCATGATCGCCGCCGGAAGCTCACTGAGCGCGTTGATGACCGCCAGCTGGCAACTGGTGGTGCTGTGGGGGGTGCTCGTCGGCGCCGGCACCGGTGCCATCTCGATGGGGTTCGTCGCGACGATCGCCACCCGCTGGTTCGAGGCCAGGCGCGGCCTGGTGACCGGCGTGCTGACCGCGGCCAGCGCCACCGGCCAGCTGATCTTCCTGCCCGTCGTGGCGGCGGTGACGACGCAGCACGGCTGGCGCTGGGCCTCCCTGGTGGTGGCCGTCGCGGCGCTGGCGGTGATCCCGCCCGTGCTGCTGCTGATGCGGAACTGGCCCCAGGACAAGGGTCTCGGCCGGTACGGCCAGGAAGCCGGGCTCGACACCGGACCGGTTCCGCGGCCGCCGGGCAGCAGTTTCGCGGCCGCGTTCTCAGGCTTGCTGCTGGGCGCGCGGGTGCCGGCCTTCTGGCTGTTGGCGGGCAGCTTCGCGATCTGCGGGATGACCACCAACGGCCTGATCGGCACGCACTTCATCCCGGCGGCCAACGACCACGGGATGCCCACCACGGTGGCCGCCGGGCTGCTGGCCGTCGTCGGCATCCTGGACGTGGCGGGCACGGTGTTCTCTGGCTGGCTGACCGATCGGGTGGACCCACGCGTGCTGCTGGTCATCTACTACACGGGCCGGGGTGTGTCCCTGGTCGCGCTGCCCGCGCTGCTATCCCCGCAGGCCGAACCCGGCACCTGGGTGTTCATCATCTTCTACGGCCTGGACTGGGTGGCCACCGTGCCGCCGACGATTGCGCTGTGCCGCCACTACTTCGGCGCGCAGGCGCCGATCGTGTTCGGCTGGGTGTTCGCCTCCCACCAGTTCGGCGCGGCCGTCGCCGCCGCGGGCGCGGGCTGGTTGCGGGACATGCACGGCGACTACGACATGGCGTTCTATCTGGCCGCGGGCCTGTGCGGGGTCGCCGCACTGCTGTGTCTGTCGGTGCGCAAAGCGCCGACCACCTGACCCATTGGGCTCCGATATGCCTTTCGCATTCTGCGCGCGGTAAATCGTGCTGGCCGCGAGCCCAAATCGTTGGATGGGTGCTCGATTGCTTAGGAGTGCACCATGGGCGGCAGGCAACTCACCGCCATCCGATTGTCCCCCGTCGGCGACGCGACGACCTTCCCCGAACGTCAGTCGGCGCCAACCTTGAGTGCCAAGCCCGTTGATACGCGATCGACGGCTAACCAAGGATCTACAACAGACCCCTCCAAACGCTCGCATCGAATGCGTCGTCGTCCGCAGGTGACCAGCAGGCCTGAACCTGCCTATCACCGCACTCGATCGAACTAGGTCGGTCAAGATTTTTCGAGGTGCGCTTCTCAGCGTCTGTTTGCATCGCTGCCAGTTCATCAGTCGTTTTGGAAAGGAGTTCTGGTTCATAGTTCGGCGGCAGGCGGTCGACAGGGACACCAATAAGTACGTTAGCGAGCTTCTCTTTGCCTGGCTTCGGGGTTTCATGATCTGGTCGATATTCTCGTCGCAGAGTTAGGAATCCGCCCAAAGAACTAGCCGTAACGCCCGTGGGAGCGCTATACGAATTCCCCAATGCTCGCCGAATCTGACCGTTGCATTGGTTTGGTAACTCCTCCCCGCGGTGGCGCATGAACAGCACCTCTAAGGCGCGCCTAACGATCCGTATTTGTGAGTCCGCGCGGAGACAAGGTCGTCGAGAACTCGTTAGTCAGTTACGCAGTTAGCACATGCAACGCACTTTTCGTCTGGGGCAACTTCCCGCCGCGCAGCGTCGCTAGTAGCTTCACATCCTGCCCAAGGCACCGCTCATCACCATCCCCGGCGCCATGACCGAGTAACTCATTTCCCCGCCGAGCGCGCCAAACCTCGGTGTAAGCTCGCCACATTTCTTTGTATATCGGGGAGACGATGTGACAACTGTTATCACTCGCTGCGGAACTTGCGGTCAACGGAACCGCATCGTCGAGTTGGTTAGGACCAAGGCCCTACGGTGCGGAAATAAGCGGTGCAGAGATCCCCTAGCGACGCCCGCCATTGTTGATTACCTTATTGCGGTGAAGGATGCCCTAGCCGACGTGGATCGGAACTTCAGACGCTTCGCACCTCCCAGTCAGCATGCCGCTCTTGAGAAGGTCTTCCGGCGGCAGGAGAAGATCCTGAGATCTCTGCCTGATTACCCCGGTTACCGCTTTACAGTCATCGCTTCGCGGGAGCTTGTTTTGGACATCGAGGAATCCGTCGAGGGTATTCAGAAAAAGCTGGATTCCAACATTTTTTCTATGGCGAGGCGCGCATTGGACACGTTGATCGACATCTTCAAGAACGGCAACGGACCCCTCGCTCTGGTGCGCGGCCTTACCGGCTAAGGCTTCGAAGATCGAGTTGTAACCGCTGACAGTCGCCTATCCCGATATAGGAAGTGTCTGCGAATTGATCCCTCAGATGCCCGCTGAGGCAGGTGCACACTCATGCCTCAGGTGCATCCGGGTACCCCGCGATCACGCGACCGACGGGAGGGCCTGATGCCGAAGACAACCAAATCCGGCGATGCGAAGAAGAGCGAACTACCGAGCACGCTGGAGAAGTCCGACGAGAAGGCGCAGCGAACCTTCGCCAAAGCGCACGACGCCGCCGCCGACCAGTACGGCGAGGGTGAACGGGCCCACCGGGTCGCCTACAGCGCGGTCAAACACAGCTACGAGAAGATCGGCGACCACTGGGAAGAGAAGGACCACCGCGGGCCGTCCGACGAGCGCAGCGAAAGCGGCGGGCCCAACCCGGAAGGCGAGAGCGCCGAGGGCGTCGACGCCAACGCATCCAAGAAGCACCTCGTGGACGTGGCCCGCAGACTCGACATCCGCGGCCGTTCGAAGATGACCAAAGACGAACTGATCACCGAGATTATGAGGGCGAACCGGCGGGAGAGCCGCCGCGACGACTAAGCCTTGCCGGTGCGCTCGCGGTGCTTGCAGCCGGGCCAGCAGCACGGCCTGCGCATGCCGTCGGCCAGCTCCTCCTGGGTGCGGCGGATCCGCCGCTCACGGGTCTTCTGCTGTTTGGCATCCTCCACCCAGCAGATGAACTCGTTGCGCGCCAGCGGCGTGATGTCCTTCCACGCGCTCAGCACGCTCGCGTCGCCGAGCAGCGCGACGCGCAGATCGTCGGGAAGCTCGTGGACCACCCCGCCCGGCACGGCCTGACTGCTCACCGGCACAGACTAACTCCGCCGGGACCGGTCGTGAATGTGGAACTATCGGGGCAGCCGGAACGGGAGGGTCATGGCGGTTTCAGTGTCGACGGTGCGGGACTCGGAGCCCGACCGGCTGGTCGACGCCGCCGACGCCATGGACCGCAAGCACTCCGCACTGCAGACCGTCATCGCCGGCGAGCGGGAGCTGCTGTCCCATCTCAGCAGTCACTGGACCGGCTCGGCCTCCACGACCGCCGTCGCGCAGGGTCTCAAGGACATCGCCACGCAGGAGCGGGTCGCCCGCCGGCTGCTCAACCTGGAATCCGCACTGCGCAACGGCGGCATGCAGATGGCGGCGCTGCGCGACGCGCTGCTGGACCTGATCTCGACCCTGGACAGGTTCGGGTTCGCCGTCGCCGACGACGGCACCGTGACCCCCGAGCAATGGCTGGTCGGGCGCTTCCTCGACAGCCTGGCCGACAAGTTCACCGCGTTCGTCCAGAAGATGCTGCAACTGTTCACCGATCTCGACGAGAACACCGCCTCGGCGATCGATCAGGCCGCCGGCGTCGACATCCCCAATCCGGCGTTGCGCGTGGACGGTCAGGACATCCAGATCCCCTCCCCGGACACCGATCCCGCCGACGTCGAACAGTGGTGGAACGCGCTGACCGAGGAACAGCGCCGCGGGCTGATCGCGGCGCATCCTCCGATGCTGGGCAACCTCAACGGAATTCCGGCCGACGTGCGTGACCAGGTCAACGTCGCGGTGATGGACGACGACCTCGACCGGGTGGAGAACGTCGCGTCCGGCAACAACATCTCGATCGACGAAGTGACGGGCAACCCCGGCCGCTACGGGCTGTCCGAGAGCGATGTCACCCGCTACCAGAACGCGAAGCGGACCCAGGAAGGTCTGCTGCACCAACTCGGCGCACCGGACAGCGACACCCGCCGGTACAGCGAGATCGGCGCGCAGGAGCGGCACGACAAGGGCTGGCGCCCGACCATGCTGTGGGCCTACGACCCGCAGGCCTTCGACGGCAAGGGCCGGGCCGCGGTCGCAATCGGCAACCCGGACACGGCATCTCACACCGCGGTCATCGTGCCGGGTACCAGCGCCAGCGTGCGCGACGGCTGGCTGTCCGACGGCCACAACGACGCGATCAACCTGTACGGCCAAGCCCTCAAGGCCGATCCCGGCGACCCGACCGCGGTGCTCTCCTGGATGGGGTACGACACCCCCGAGAGCTTCACCGACCCGAACATCGCCAACACCGGCCTGGCCCGCGCCGGCGGCGACGCACTGGCCTGGGATGTCAACGGGCTCAGCGTCACCCACCACGACGGCGTCGCCAACCAGGTCACGGTCATCGGCCACTCCTACGGCTCCACCACCGTCGCCGACGCGTTCGCCAACAGCGGCATGCGCGCCGACCACGCGATCCTGCTCGGCAGCCCGGGCACCGACGTGGCCCGCAGCGCCTCCGATTTCGGCCTCGGCGACGGGCAGGTCTACATCGGTGACGCATCCACCGACCCGGTCGGGTGGCTCGGTCAGATGGGCGACGCGATGCCCGGTCAGCTCAACGAGTCACTCGGCAACATGATGGGCCCGACCGCCGGACTGGGCGCCGACCCGGCGTTCGAAGACTTCGGTGCCACGCGGTTCCGGGCCGAGGTGCCCGGCGCCGACATGATCGACCCGGCCGACCACTCGTACTACTACACCGTCGGTAGCGAGTCGCTGCGCAGCATGACCGAGATCGTCACCGGCAACGGTGACCGCCTCGACGACCTCGGACTGCTGGCCGAGCACCGCACCGAGCTGACGGTGTCCACGCCGCAGAACCTCGACGTGCCGATCCTCGGGGAGGTGCCGTTGCCTCGCGTCGAGGTCGAGACACCGGTGATCTACGACCCCGAATGGGATCGGCTGAGAGGATCGGTGACCAATGACCACGGGTACTAGTCATCGGATCGCGACGCTGGTCGTCATGCTGGCCGCCACGACGTCCGCAGTAGGAGGATGCTCACCCATGTCCCCATCCGAGCCGAGCACACCGCAGGCCAGTGGGCCCAGCGCCCCGCCGCCGACCGATCAGCAGTCCCGCGCACAGGTGGTCGACACCGCCAAAGAGGTTGTGCGCGCGGCGAATCTACGGGTGACGTATGCCAGCTTCCAGTGGGAGTGGTGCAACGACCAGGGCGACCCGCCCTACCACGGCCGCGTCGACCTCGCCTTCGAGACACCCGTCGACCGGAGCGTCAGCCGGCAGATCGCGGAGACCCTGGCCGGGCAACCGGGCTGGGCGCCCGGTCCCCCACCGGGCTTCCAACCCGCCGGCGACGCCGTCCACAAGGGTGGGGTGATGGTGCTCGTCGGCCCCGGCAACTACCCCGACCGCGGCGCGGTGGAGATCTACGGCGAGTGCCGCAACATGAACGACCACCGCGACGACAACGAGCTGACCGACATCACCACCGAGGTCCGCGGCTACTGAGCTTCCCGGGTCAGCGCGGCACGTCGGGCGGGGTGATGGACCGCGGCGGAAGAGCCAGGGAGCGAACGTGTTCGGCCACCGCGCCCAGGTTGGTCACCCACACGTCGTCGTGGTCGAGCACGTAGCGCATCAGCTCGCCGAGCTCGGCGGCCCGCGATGCCCGACCGGTCAGGAACGGATGGTTGGTCAGCACCCAGCAGCCGCCGACCCGGCGCAGCGCGTCGAACTCCAGCTGCCACAGCTCGCGTGCCTTGCGGGGGCTCTCGATCAGTCCGCTGCCGGAGATGTCGGGCAGGAAGCAGTACTGCTCCCAGTCGTCGAGCGCCCACTGGATCGGGATCTCCACCAGCGACTGTCGCCCGCCCGGCGTGATGGCCAGCTCGTAGGGGTGGTCGGCGTCCATCAGGCTGGAGTCGTACAGGAAGTCGCGTTCGGCCAGCAACGCCGGGGTGCGCCAGGACAGATCCCACATCGGCGCCCGGTAGCCCACCGGCCGCACGCCGGCGACCTCGGCCAGCGCGGCCAGGCCGCGGTCCAGCGCGTCGATCTCCTCCTCCAGCGTCAGCGCGGTGGGTTGCTCGTGCAGGTACCCGTGGTGGGCGATCTCGTGGCCGGCGGCGGCGATGCTGCGCACCGCCTCCGGGTAGCGGTCGGCGGTGTGGCCGGGGACGAAGAACGTCGACGGAATCTGGTGCTGCTCAAGCAGATCCAGGATCCGGGGGATGCCGACCAGCGGGCCGTAGGCCTGGTGACTCATCACGCTCATCCGCGCGCCGACGCTCTCGTTGCCCCACAGGATCGCCGACTCGGCGTCGACGTCGAAGGTGAACGCGGCCGCGGCGACCTTACCGGCCGGCCAGGGGAAGCGCTCCATCATCCGACCATAAGGCTGATCAGCTCGTAGGCGAGGTTGGCCCCGGCCACGGCGGTGACCTCGGCGTGGTCGTAGGACGGCGCCACCTCGACGACGTCGGCGCCGACGATGTTCAGCGCGCGCATCGCGCGCAGCACCGCGACCAGTTCGCGGCTGCTCATGCCGCCGATCTCGGGCGTGCCGGTGCCGGGCGCGAACGCCGGATCGAGCACGTCGATGTCGATCGACACGTACACCGGGTGGCTGCCGACGCGGTCCAGGACCCGCTCGATCACCCCGTCGACCCCGATGCGGTCGATGTCGCGGCAGTGCACGACGGTGAAGCCGAGTTCGGCGTCGTCGAGCAGATCCTTCGCGTCGTAGAGCGATCCCCGGATGCCGACGTGGGCGGAGTGGCCCTTGACGATGAGCCCCTGCTCGGACGCGCGACGGAACGGGGTGCCGTGGGTGCACGGCGCGCCGAAGTAGGTGTCCCAGGTGTCGAGGTGGGCGTCGAAGTGCACCAACGCCACCGGACCGTGCAGTTCGTTGACGGCCTGCAGCGCGGGCAGCGCGATGGTGTGGTCGCCGCCGAGCAGCACGAAGCGCTGTTCGGGACGGGTCACCAGACCCAGGATCCCGTCCTTGATCTGATCCACCGCGGTGGTGATGTCGAACGGGTTCGCCGCGATATCGCCGGCGTCGACCACCTGGGCGGCCGCGAACGGGGACACCTCCAGCGCCGGGTGGTAGGGCTTGAGCAGCCGCGACGCCTGCCGGATCGCCGCCGGGCCGAACCGCGCCCCGGGACGGTAGGTGACCCCGCTGTCGAACGGGACGCCGATCACGGCGATGTCGTGGTCGGCGACCTCGTGCCGCTGAGGCAGTCGCGCGAACGTGCCGAACCCGGCATAGCGCGGCACCTGCTGAGCGTCGATCTGGCCGAGCACGCCGGATTCCGAGACGATCCGCGGGTCGTTGTGCACTGAAGGCTCCTCGTTCATGCTCGTGTCCGTGTCGAACCGCCGTTGCACGAGATCACCTGTCCGACAACCGCTTCCATGGTGAAGCCGGACAGCAGCTCGACCGCGGCCGCGATCTCGTCGGCGGCGCCGATGCGCCCCATCGGGATGCCTTCGGCGTAGCTGCGTCGGATTTCGGCCAGCGGTACGCCTGCGGCGTCGGCGTCCACCTGTAGCTGAGGGGTGTCGATCACGCCGGGCGCCACCGCGTTCACGATGATGTGCTCGCGCGCCAACTCCCGTCCCAGCGTCTTGACCAGGGAGATCAACCCGGACTTGGCCGCGGCGTAGGCGGTCGCCTCGGGCCAGCCCGTCACCCCCCATTCGCTGGTGATGACCACGATGCGGCCCGCTCCGGCGTCACGCATGTACGGCAGCACGCTCTGCACCAGGAAGAAGGTGCCACCGAGGTTGGTGTCGACCACCTTCCACCAGTCGTGCTCGTCGTGCTCGAGCAACGGGGCCATCGTCATGTACGCGTGGTTGGCCACCAGCACGTCGAGGCGGCCTGCGGTGGTCGCGACGTGCGCGGCGATCGCCCGGCACTGCTGCGGATCGGACACGTCGCCGGCCGCGGTGAGCCCGCCGATC
>NZ_BCRS01000031.1 GCF_001552715.1 Mycolicibacterium vaccae NBRC 14118 = CIP 105934
CGCGCGGTGCAGTCCGAGCCGCAACCCGACCCCGCCGACCTGGCGCGCCAGGCCGAGCGGCTGCTCGGCGAGCTGCCCGCGGGCCTGGAGGAGCCACGTGCCATGTTCATCGGGTCCCACCTCCGGGCGCTGGCCTGCGCGGGACGCAAGTTCGCCGGCGAGCAGGTCGGGTTCGTCGACGAGGTGGAGGCCTACTTCGACGTCCGGATCAGCAAAGGCGACCCGGACCGGTACCGGGAGGCGCACGCGGCGCTCGACGACGCGCTCGGCGGGACCGGGCCGCTGGCCGACCGCATCCAGGCCTACCGGGCGGCCGAGGAGATCCCGCCCGAGCGCCTGGAGGAGGCGATCCATGCGTTCTCCAGCGCGCTGCGCGACCGCGTCCGCGCCACGTTCCCGCTGCCCGCGCGCGAGACCATCACCTATGAAGTCGTCACCGACAAGCCGTGGTCGGGGTTCAACTACTACAAGGGCGACTACCAGTCGACGGTCGCGGTCAACGCCGACCTCAAACAGCAGATGTCGAACCTGCCGCGGCTGGTGGCCCACGAGTCCTACCCGGGGCACCACACCGAGCACTGCCGCAAGGAAGAACGGCTGGTGGCCGGTCAAAATCAGGCCGAGCAGACGATCTTCCTGGTCAACACCCCGCAGTGCCTGATGGCCGAGGGGCTGGCCGACCTGGCGCTGTACGCCGCGGTCGGCCCGCAGTGGGGGAGTTGGGCCGCCGAGATCTACGCCGATCTGGGCCTGCGGTTCGACGGGGAGCGGGCGGCGGCGATCTCGGACGCGACCGCCGCGCTGGCCGACGTCCGCCAGGATGCCGCGCTGATGCTGCACGACGAGCACCGCGACGTCGACGACGTCGTCGCGTTCCTCAAACGGTGGCTGCTGGTCAATGACGAGCGGGCCCGCCAGACGCTGCGGTTCCTGTCCTCCCCGCTGTGGCGGGCCTACACCAGCACCTACGTCGAGGGCTACCGGCTGCTGCGGGGCTGGCTGGACGCACGGCCCGACGGCGTCAGCCTGACCGAGCGGTTCGGCAGGCTGCTGGACGAGCCGCTGATCCCGTCGTCGTTGCGCGCGGCCTGAACGTTTAGGCTTCCTGGCATGACTTCTTCGTCGCCGTCAGGTCTGGGTGCCGAGTACGCCGCCGACGCCAGTGAGGCCTACCGGGCCGCGCTGCGCGTCATCGAGAGCGTCGAGCCCCGCGTCGCCGATGCCACTCGTAAAGAGCTTGCCGACCAAAGGGATTCGCTCAAGCTGATCGCCAGCGAGAACTACGCCTCCCCGGCGGTGCTGCTGACCATGGGCACCTGGTTCTCCGACAAGTACGCCGAGGGCACCGTCGGGCACCGGTTCTACGCGGCCTGCCAGAACGTCGACACCGTCGAGGCGCTGGCCGCCGAGCACGCCCGCGAACTGTTCGGCGCGCCCTACGCCTACGCCCAGCCGCACTCCGGCATCGACGCCAACCTGGTCGCCTACTGGGCCATCCTGGCCACCCGCATTGAAGGTCCAGGATTGGCGGAGCTGGGTGCCAAGCACGTCAACGACCTGTCCGAGGCGGACTGGGAGTCGCTGCGGGCCAAGCTCGGCAACCAGCGTCTGCTGGGCATGTCGCTGGACACCGGCGGGCATCTGACCCACGGCTTCCGGCCCAACATCTCCGGCAAGATGTTCCACCAGCGCCAGTACGGCACGGATCCGGTCACCGGGTTCATCGACTACGACGTCGTCGCCGCGGCGGCCCGCGAGTTCAAGCCGCTGGTCCTGGTCGCCGGCTACTCGGCGTACCCGCGCCGGATCAACTTCGCCAAGATGCGCGAGATCGCCGACGAGGTCGGCGCCACGCTGATGGTGGACATGGCGCACTTCGCGGGCCTGGTGGCCGGCAAGGTGTTCACCGGTGACGAGGACCCGGTGCCGCACGCGCACATCACGACCACCACCACGCACAAGTCGCTGCGCGGCCCGCGCGGCGGCCTGGTGCTGGCCACCGAGGAGTACGCGCCCGCGGTCGACAAGGGCTGCCCGATGGTGCTCGGCGGTCCGCTGTCGCACGTGATGGCGGCCAAGGCCGTCGCGTTGGCCGAGGCGCGGCAGCCGGCGTTCCGCGAGTACGCGCAGGACGTCGCCGACAACGCGCAGGCGCTGGCCGAGGGCCTGCTCAAGCGGGACGCCGGGCTGGTCACCGGCGGCACCGACAACCACCTCGTGCTGCTCGACGTGACCTCGTTCGGGCTCACCGGGCGGCAGGCCGAGTCGGCGCTGCTGGACGCCGGCATCGTCACCAACCGCAACGCGATCCCGGCCGACCCGAACGGCGCCTGGTACACCAGCGGTATCCGGTTCGGCTCCCCGGCGTTGACCACCCGCGGGTTCGGCGCCGACGACTTCGACCGCGTCGCCGAGCTCGTGGTCGACGTGCTGAACAACACCCAGCCCGCCGCAGGCCCGAACGGCCCGGCCGGATCGACTTCGAAAGCCAAGTACACGCTGGCCGACGGCACCGCCGAGCGGGTGCGCGCCGCGTCCGCCGAGCTGCTCGACGCCAATCCGCTGTACCCGGGCCTCACGCTCTGACGCGCTGATCCCGCCGAAATCGCATTCCGTGCGGCCCGTCGACGTGATCGGCCGCGTGGAATGCGGTTTCGGCCGACACCCGGTGCGGAATTTTACGATCCCCACAGAATTGAGTTAATGTAACCGCATGGCACAGAAACCTGTCGCTAACGCGCTGACGCTGGAACTCGAGCCCGTGGTTCTGGAGGAGCTGCGGCGTCACCTCGATACCGAGGACGTCTGGTTCGCCCACGACTACGTGCCGTTCGACCAGGGCGAGAACTTCGCCTTCCTGGGTGGCCGGGACTGGGATCCCTCACAGGTCACGCTGCCCAAGAAGATCACCGACGCGTGCGAGATCCTGCTGATCACCAAGGACAACCTCGCCGGTTACCACCGTGAGCTCGTCGAGCACTTCATCCTCGAGGACAAGTGGGGCCGCTGGTTGGGCCGCTGGACCGCCGAGGAACACCTGCACGCGATCGCGCTGCGCAACTACCTCGTCGTGACCCGGGAAGTGGACCCGGCCGCCAACGAGGACGTCCGCGTCGAGCACGTGATGAAGGGCTACCGGGCCGACACCTACACCCAGATCGAGACGCTGGCGTTCATGGCGCTGTGGGAGCGTGCCCACGCGGTGTTCTGCCGCAACCTCGCGCAGCAGACCGACGAGCCGGTGCTCAAGGCGCTGGCCGGGCGGATCGCCCAGGACGAGGAGCGCCACGAGCAGTTCTTCGCCAACCTCGTCGGCCACCTTCTGACCACCGCCAGGGACGAGACGGTCACGGCGATCGCGCGCCGCGCCGCCGCCCTGGACGTCGTCGGCGGGGACATCGACACCTACGAGGACAAGGTCGCCACCGTGGCCGAGGGCGGGATCTTCGGCCGCGATCAGCTGCGCACGGTGATCGCCGACCGCATCACCGCGTGGGGCCTGGCCGACGAACCCGAACTCCGGCAGTTCATCAGCTCTTAACGCACGCGCCGCGCAGACCCGGCGCGCCTGCGAGGCGCGGTCGGCACACCCGGAGTAGCGTCGATTCCGATGGCTAGCGACATGCTCTGCTGTCCGGGCGGTCCCGATTGAAAGGGCCGGCCCCGGCTCTGAGACCGCTTGTGTGTCCACCGAGAAGTTCGTGTGGGGCCACAGGAACTCGCGCAGCCTCGAGGAGCGCTACGTGACTCAATCGCTCAACCCTCAGTCCGACCTCCGGACCTATGTGCTCGACACCTCCGTGCTGCTGTCCGATCCTTGGGCCTGCACGCGGTTCGCCGAGCACGAAGTGGTGGTTCCGCTGGTAGTGATCAGCGAACTGGAAGCCAAACGCCACCACCACGAGTTGGGTTGGTTCGCCCGACAGGCATTGCGCATGTTCGACGATCTGCGGCTGGAACACGGGCGGCTCGATCAGCCCATTCCCGTTGGCGCAGAAGGCGGTACGCTGCACGTCGAGCTCAACCACAGTGACCCGACGGTGTTGCCGGCCGGCTTCCGGACCGACAGCAACGACGCGCGGATCCTGACCGTGGCAGCCAACCTGGCGGCCGAGGGCAAGCACGTGACGCTGGTGAGCAAGGACATCCCGCTGCGGGTGAAGGCCGGTGCGGTCGGCTTGCTGGCCGACGAGTACCACGCTCAGGACGTCGTCACCTCCGGGTGGACCGGCATGGCCGAGGTCGAGGTGGCCGGCGACGACGTCGACGCGTTGTTCGCCGACGGCGAGATCGATCTCGAAGTCACCCGCGACCTGCCGTGCCACACGGGAATCCGCTTGCTCGGCAGCAACTCTCACGCGCTGGGCCGGGTCAACGCCGACAAGAAGGTGCAGCTGGTACGTGGTGATCGCGAGGTGTTCGGCCTCCGGGGAAGGTCCGCCGAACAACGCGTCGCCCTCGATCTGCTGCTCGACGAGTCGGTCGGCATCGTGTCCCTCGGCGGCAAGGCCGGCACCGGGAAGTCGGCGCTGGCCCTGTGCGCGGGCCTGGAGGCGGTGCTGGAACGGCGCACCCAGCGCAAGGTGGTGGTGTTCCGTCCGCTCTACGCGGTCGGCGGGCAGGAACTCGGGTACCTGCCGGGCAGCGAGAGCGAGAAGATGGGGCCGTGGGCGCAGGCCGTCTTCGACACCCTCGAAGGCCTCGCCAGCCCGGCCGTGCTGGAGGAGGTGCTGTCGCGGGGCATGCTCGAGGTGCTGCCGCTGACCCACATCCGTGGTCGTTCGCTGCACGACTCGTTCGTGATCGTCGACGAGGCGCAGTCGCTGGAGCGCAACGTGTTGCTGACCGTGCTGTCGCGGCTCGGGGCGGGATCACGCGTGGTGCTGACCCACGATGTGGCACAACGGGACAACCTGCGCGTCGGCCGCCACGACGGCGTCGCCGCGGTGATCGAGAAGCTCAAGGGCCATCCGCTGTTCGCCCACATCACGCTGCTGCGCAGCGAACGGTCACCGATCGCGGCGCTGGTCACCGAGATGCTGGAGGAGATCAGTCCCGGCGCCCTGCCGTGACCGTGACGGGCGGATCCGGCGCGCAATGCGACACCCACGGTGCTCGGGCGCGCCGGATTCACTCGGCGATCGGGTGGGTAGCGGCGCTGATGCTGGCGGCCGTGGTCGTGGCCCCGACCGCATCGGCCGACGTTGTGGACTGCTCCCGGGTCAAGTGCGTGGCCCTGACGTTCGACGACGGGCCCGGGCCGTTCACCGACCGGCTGCTGCACACCCTGCGGGACAACGACGCTCGCGCGACGTTCTTCCTGATCGGCGACAGGGTGGCCGCCGACCCGGCCGCGGCCCGGCGCATCGCCGACGCCGGCATGGAGATCGGCAACCACACCTGGCAGCATCCCGACATGACGACCCTGCCGCCCGCGCAGGTTGCTGAGCAGTTCAGCCGTGCCACCGCCGCCCTGCAGGCCGCGACCGGCCGCACACCCACGTTGGCGCGCACCGGTTTCGGCGCCGTCGACGACGCCGTGCTCGCCGAGGCGCGACGTCAGGGTCTGGCCGTGATCAACTGGGACGTGGTGCCGCTGGACTGGCAGCACGCCGGCGACACCGCGGCCACCCGCGCAGTGCTGATGAGCCACGTCCGGCCGGGCTCGGTGGTGCTGCTGCACGACACGTTCGCCTCGACGGTCGACCTGATGGCCGAGTTCATCCCCGTGCTCAGCGCGAACGGCTACCACCTGGTGACCGTCTCGGAGCTGCTGGGTCCGCGTGCGCCGGGAAGCCTGTACGGCGGCCGCGACAACGGGCCGCCGGCCTACGATCTGGCCGAACCCGCCCGCTGATACCGGCTCAGCGCTGTCGGCGTCCCTCGACCAGGAACCATCCCGCCGCGGCTGCGCCGGACATCGCCAGCACCCGATCCGCACCGCCGCCGCGTCTGGCTCGCGAGAGGTCGACCAGTGACGCCAGCCCCAGCACCACGGCACCGGTCCGCAACGCGGGCTGGCTGGTGGCCGTGGTGACCAGGGTGGTCGAGGACGGGGTGATTGCGGCTTCGGGCTGAGCGGACACCGCGCCTCCTGATTCCTGCCTGGGGGAGGAGCCCGCCGTCACGCCGAGGACGCGGCGGCGAGCCCAATGCTCCCTAGATCTTGTGCCTGTCTTGACGATTCGTCAGGCGAATGGCAGATCTCGGGGGCAGGAATTCGGACGGTCAGTTTCCGTCGCGGACCTTGGCCATGGCCAGCACGTCGAGGCGGCGGTCCAATTCCTCCTCGGACAGCTTGTCGCCGATCAGGCCGCGGTCGATGACCGTCTGGCGGATCGTCTTCTTCTCGGCGAGTGCCTGCTTGGCGACCTTGGCCGCTTCCTCGTAGCCGATCGCCGAGTTCAGCGGCGTCACGATCGACGGCGACGACTCGGCCAGCTCACGCAGCCGGTCCTCGTTGGCGACCAGGCCGTCGATGCACTTCTCGGCGAACAGCCGGGAGGAGTTGGCCAGCAGCGTGAACGACTCCAGCACGTTGCGGGCCATCATCGGGATGTAGACGTTGAGTTCAAAAGCTCCGGAGGCGCCACCAATAGTGACGGCCGCGTCGTTGCCGATGACCTGGGCGGCCACCTGCGTGACGGCCTCAGGGATGACGGGGTTGACCTTGCCCGGCATGATCGAGCTGCCCGGCTGCAGGTCGGGCAGTTGCAGCTCGCCCAGACCGGTCAGCGGGCCCGAGCCCATCCAGCGGATGTCGTTGGCGATCTTGGTCAGCGACACCGCGATCGTCTTGAGCGCACCGGACGCCTCGACCAGCCCGTCGCGCGCGGCCTGCGCCTCGAAATTGTCGACTGCAGGCCGCAACTCGGCGATGCCGGTCTGGTCGACGAGCACCTCGACCACCTTGGGGCCGAACCCGTCGGGGGCGTTGAGCCCGGTGCCCACCGCGGTGCCGCCGATCGCCAGCTCGCCGAGGCGGGGCAGGCATGCGCGCACCCGTTCGATGCCGGCCTCGACCTGGCGGGCGTAGCCGCCGAACTCCTGGCCAAGCGTCACCGGCACCGCGTCCATCAGGTGGGTGCGGCCGGACTTCACCGTGGTGCGCCACTGCCGGGCCTTGGCGGCCAGCGACTCGTGCAGCACCTCGAGTGCGGGGATCAGATGGCGCACAGCGGCTTCGGTCGCCGCGATGTGGGTGGCGGTCGGGAACGTGTCATTGGAGCTCTGCGACATGTTCACGTCGTCGTTCGGGTGCACGGTGACCCCGTTGGCGGCGCAGATCGAGGCGATGACCTCGTTGGCGTTCATGTTGGAGCTGGTGCCCGAGCCGGTCTGGAACACGTCGATCGGGAACTGGTCGTCGTGGCGGCCGTCGGCGATCTCGGCCGCGGCGGCGATGATCGCGTCGGCCTTTTCCGGGGCCAGCAGCCCGAGATCCTTGTTCACCTGGGCACACGCGCCCTTGAGCAGCCCGAGTGCGCGGATCTGCGTGCGCTCCAGCGGGCGGAACGAGATCGGGAAGTTCTCCACCGCGCGCTGGGTCTGGGCGCGCCACAGCGCGTTCTTGGGCACCCGGACCTCGCCCATGGTGTCGTGCTCGATGCGGTACTCGGTGGCGTCGACAGCGCTGTCGGTCATGTGGCTTCCTGTTCGTCTCGGTATGGAGGATTCGGGCTTAGGGCAAGGGGTAGGCGGCGGTGTTGTCGCCGGTGAAGTTCACGGCCGAGTACTCGTTGAGCTTGGTCAGCCGGTGGTAGCCCTCGATCATCCGGACGGTGCCGGACTTGGACCGCATCACGATGGACTGCGTGGTGCAGCCGCCGCCGAAGTAGCGCACACCCTTGAGCAGGTCACCGTCGGTGACGCCGGTGGCGCAGAAGAAGACGTTCTCCCCGGCGACCAGATCCTTGGTGTTCAGCACGCGGTCCAGGTCGTAACCGCGGTCGATGGCGCGCTGGCGTTCGTCGTCGTCGGTGGGCGCCAGGGTGGCCTGGATCTCGCCGCCCATGCACCGGATGGCCGCCGCGGCGATGATGCCCTCGGGGGTGCCGCCGATGCCGACGAGCAGGTCGGTGCCCGACTCGGGCCGGCACGCCGAGATCGCGCCCGCGACGTCGCCGTCGGAGATCAGCCGGATCCGGGCGCCGGCGGCGCGCACCTCTTCCATCAGCTTGCTGTGGCGGGGCCGGTCCAGGATGCACACGGTCACGTCGGAGACCGAGGCCTTGCGGACCTTCGCGATGCGCTGGATGTTGGCGGCGATCGGCGAGGTGATGTCGATGAAGTCCGCGACGTCGGGTCCGCCGGCGATCTTGTTCATGTAGAACACTGCCGACGGGTCGAACATCGCGCCGCGCTCGGCGACCGCGAGCACCGAGATCGCGTTCGGCATGCCCTTGCTCATCAGCGTGGTGCCGTCGACCGGGTCGACCGCGAAATCGCAGTCCGGCCCGTCGCCGTTGCCGACCTCCTCGCCGTTGTAGAGCATCGGCGCGTTGTCCTTCTCGCCCTCGCCGATGACCACGACGCCGCGCATGGAGACCGAATTCACCAATTGGCGCATCGCGTCGACAGCCGCGCCGTCGCCGCCTTCCTTGTCGCCGCGGCCGACCCAGCGGCCCGCCGCCATCGCGCCCGCCTCGGTGACCCGTACCAGCTCAAGGGCAAGATTTCGGTCCGGCGCTTCACGTCGAGAGGTCGATGAGCCGCCTGCGCGAAGAGCATCCGGAGTAGTCATGGCCAGATTGTCCCATTAGCAGGTTGCCAATTGAGAGCTGGGATACTGGCGGGCATGACGATGTCGCCCGAGCCGGGCCAGGAGGTCGCCGGTGACGCCGGGCGCCGCCCCGACACTGCAGGCCAGCACCCGGTCGATCACGTCGTGGTGCCGGTGGCGCCGCCCGCCAAGTCGCGTCTGCTACAGGACGGCCGGGACATGTTCTGGTCGATGGCCCCGCTCGTGGTCGCGTGCCTGGTGCTGGCGGGCCTGCTCGGCATGTGCTCGTTCGCGCCCACCGGCCCCGGACCCGGCCCCGCCCCCGACTACAACGCACCGGCCGCGCTGCGGGCCGACGCCGACGCGCTCGGCATCCCGATCCGGGTGCCGCGGCTGCCGGAGGGCTGGCAGGCGAATTCGGGCAGTCGCAAGGGGATCGAGGCCGGCCGCACCGATCCGGTGACCGGGCAGCCCGTCCGCGCGGTCGGTGCGGTCGTCGGCTACCTCAGTCCGGGCGGCAGGTATCTGAGCGTCACCCAGAGCAACGCCGACGAGGACAAGCTCGTCGCCTCGTTCAGCCCGGGGTTGGTGCCGACCGGGGTCGAGGACGTCGACGGCGTCCGGTGGGTGGTCTACGAAGGCGGCGAGGTCGACGGCAAACAGCTCGAGCCGGTGTGGACCGCGCAGGTTCGCGGGCCGACGGGACCGGCCCAACTTGCCGTGACGGGCGCCGGGAACACCGACGAGTTCCGTACGCTGGCGGCGGCGACGCAGTCCCAGGCGCCGCTGCCGGTGGACTGAGCCCGCCGGAGCCCATCAGCGAGGACGTTCCGTCAGCCGAGGAGACGTACATGAGCGGACCGGAAGCAGATCTGCGCGGATGGTCCGCGGAGCCGTTCACCGCGGCCGGCGTGACCCACGACGTGTACCGCAAGGGTGACGGACCCGGCGTCGTGCTCATCCCGGAGATGCCCGGCCTGCACCCCGGCGTGCTCGCGCTGGGGAACCATTTGGTGGACAACGGTTTCACGGTGTGGTCGCCGTCCCTGTTCGGCACGCCCGGGGCGCCTGCCCAGCGACCGGGCGCGCTGCCGGTGCTGGCGAAGGGCTGCATCGCCAAGGAGTTCGCGGCGTTCGCCACCCACGCCGACCGGCCGGTGGCGCACTATCTGCGCGCGCTCGCACGCGAATTGAACGCCTGCACGCCGGGCAAGGGGGTCGGCGTGATCGGCCAGTGCTTCACCGGCGGGTTCGCGCTGGCCGCCGCCGTCGACGACGCGGTGCTCGCCCCGGTGATGAGCCAGCCGTCGCTGCCGCTGCCGCTGACCCCGCGCCTGCGCCGGGATCCGGGCCTGTCGGAGGCCGAGCTCAAGGTCATCGAGCGCCGCGCCGCCGACGAGGGGCTGTGCGCGCTGGGGCTGCGGTTCAGCGAGGACCTGATGTCCCCGGCGGCGCGGTTCACCACGCTCAAGGCCCGGCTCGGGGACGCGTTCGAGCTGATCGAGATCAGTTCCAAACCGGGCAACCCGGACGGCATCGGCCGCATGGCCCATTCGGTGCTCACCGATCAGGTGGTCGAGCGTGACGGCCATCCTGCCTACGAGGCGCGGAAGCGGGTCGTCGAATTCCTCACGGAGCGGCTGACTTAGCGGGCGCCGGTGCGGGCTTCGGGGTGCCCGGCAGCAGCCTGCGCCACCACGGGACGTCGCGTGCCGCGTCGTCGTCGGACGGTTCCCCGCCCGTACCCGTGACCGACTCCATCGGCGCGTCCCGGTACACCACCCGGTAGACGCTGATCGTCGTGACGATCACGATCATCAGCACCGGGCCCAGCACGATGCCGATGAAGCCGAACATCTGCAGCCCGGCGAACACCGCGAGCAGCATCAGCGCGGGCTGAAGGTGCGCACTCTTGGGCACCAGGAACGGCCTCAGCAGGTTGTCGATGTTGGTCACCACGAGGAGGTGGAACAACACGACGAAGATGCCGCCCACCGGGTTTCCGAACACCACCATGACGATCCCCGCCGGGATGGTGACGATCCCGCCGCCCAGCGGGATGAACGACAGCACGGTCAGGAAGATCACGAACATGAAGAAGCCGTCGTGCAGGCCGGCGATGTACAGCGACGCCGCCCCCGCGACGCCCTGGCAGGCCGCGATGATGAACTGGCCCTGGACCGTCGCCTTGACCATCGCGCCCACCTTGGCGAGGTAGATGTCGGCGACCTCCTCGCCGAGCGGGTTCAGGTCGCGGAACAGTTCCAGCACCTTCGGGCCGTTGGTCAGCAGCGCCAGGAACACGTACAGGAAGATGATCAGGCCCGTGACCATCGCGACGATGCCGCCGACCGAGTCCCGGGCGAACCCCAGCGCCAGCTCCCCGCCCTTCTGGCCGACAGTCGTCATCGCGTCGCGCACCGACTCGGGCGTCAGCGTGAAATCCACGAACGGCACCCGGGCCAGCAGCTCGTTGGCCGAATCCAGCAGGCGTTGCGCCAGTGCGGTGAAGTCGGTCTCTTCGACCCAGTGACCGATGCCGGTGACCATCTGGCTGATCTGCAGGAACGCCAGGAGCGCGAGGCCGGACAACGGCACGGCCACCGTCGCGATCGCGGCCAGCATGGTCAGAGCGGCGGCCGCACCCGGTCCGATCCGGGCGCGCAGACGGTCGAACAGCGGGGTGAACAGGTAGGCCAGTACCGCGGCGATCGCGATGAGCAACACGTATGCGCGCAGGAAATACGCGCCGAACGCGAGCGCGAGCACCGTCAGCACCGCCAGCGCGCGCTTCTGGGTGAGGGTGAAGTCGCTTCTCATGCACGCCCTCCCGACCACGCCCGTTCGGATGCCGAGGGCAACCCTATCCGCTGTCGGCGGTAGGGGACGGGGATCCCTGCACCTGCCGGGCGCGCTGCTGCGCGACGAACCGCATCGAGAGCCGGTTCATCAGCTCGGGCGCCAGTCGGGCGATCCACCACTGCGCCTGTGCGGCAACCGGTCTGACGAGGATGGCCTTGTCACGTTCGATCGCGCGCAGCGTGTCACGGGCCAGTCGGTCGGCGTCGTAGGCCTTCCCGCCCTGGGTCTGCAGGAAGTAGTCGCGGCCGACGAAACCACCGACGGCGCCCTTGTCCAGGATCGGGGTCTCCACCGCGGCCGGGCAGACCACCAGCACCCCGACTCCGCGGGGCACGGCTTCGGACCGCAGTGCCATCGACAGGCCGACCACGGCGTGCTTGGTCGCCACATAGCTGGTGAGCTGTCCGGCAGCGGCCAGCCCGGCCATCGACGCGGTGTTGACGATGTGGCCGTGGCCCTGCCGCAGCATCTGCGGGTAGGCCGCGGCCACGCCGTGCACGACGCCGCGCAGGTTGACGTCGATGATCGCGTTCCACTGGTCCAGCGTCAGCCGTTCGGTGTCCCCGCCCCACACGATGCCGGCGTTGTTGAACATCAGGTCCAACCGGCCCGCCCGGGCCACGACGTCGTCGACGGCGGCCTGCACCGCCGCGGCGTCGGTGACGTCCAGCCGCGCCGCGCGGGCCCGGGGGCTCAGTGTCGCCACCACCGCGTCGGCGGCCGCCGGGTCGATGTCGGTGCACACCACGTGCGCACCGGCCTGATCGAGCGCGCGGCACAGCGCCGCACCGATCCCGGACCCGCCGCCAGTGACTATTGCCTGTTTTGCTCCTCGCGTCCGCGGCGCATGCTTGCCGGCGATCTTCACGATGACTGTTCCACCAGCCTCATCACGTGGCCCATCACATCCGGGTAGCGCTTCAGGTGGGCGCCGCCGTTGATGTCGAGCACCTCGCCGGTCAGCCATGAGGCGCCCGGCGAGCACAGGTACACCACGGCATCGGCGATGTCCTCAGGCGTGCCCGCCCGGCCGAGCGCGGTGTTGTCGACGTAGTCCTCGACCACGCCGGGCACCGACGCCGCCGCGGCGGTCAGCGGGGTGTGCACGAAACCGGGGGCGACGGCGTTGACCCGGATGCCGCGCGGACCCATCTCCAACGCGGCCACCTGGGTGAGCATCGACAGACCGGCCTTCGCCGCGCAGTACGCGCTCATCCCGGCCGCGGGCTGCCTGCCGTTGAGCGAGCTGATCTGCACCAGCGAGCCGCCCTCGCGCAGCTGCCTGCCCGCGTGTTTGGCGACGATGAACGCACCGTTGAGGCAGACGTCGATGACGGCGCGGAAGTCCTCGGCGGCCATGTCGGTGATCAGGCCAACGTTGCTGAAACCGGCGCAGTTCACCGCGATGTCCAGCGGGGCCGCGCTGTCGAAGAGTTGCTGGACCGAGTCCTCGTCGGTGACGTCGACGTAGGCCGACGTGTGCGGATGGCCGAGTTCGGCGGCGCGCTCACGGGCCGCGCCGGCATTCAGGTCCGCGATCGTCACCCGGCATCCCTGACCGGCCAGCGCCGACGCGGTCGCCCACCCGATGCCGGACGCGCCGCCGATGACCACAGCCTCCCTGGCGGCCCGATCGCTGCCGTCGCTCATCCGGTTGGCCTTCCGACGATGGAATAGAACGTGTTCTAAAGTCACACCCGGAACCCGAAAGCGCAATAGCCGGGCCCGAACTGGCAGACTCGGCCGGGTGAGCGAGCTGAAGATGTCCGAGTCGATCCACGTGGCCGCCACTCCGGAGCAGGTGTATGCGTTGGTCGCCGACGTCACCCGGATGGGTGACTGGAGCCCGATCTGCAAGGCGTGCTGGTGGGACGAAGGCGCGGGCCCCCAGGTCGGCGCGTGGTTCACCGGCCGCAATGTGACCGCGGAGCGGACGTGGGAGACCAGGTCTCAGGTGGTCGCCGCCGAACCGGGACGCAAGTTCGCCTGGGAGGTCAACGACGGCTGGGTGTACTGGGGCTACGAGATGGCCGCCGAGGACGGCGGCACCCGTCTCACCGAATCGTGGGAGCTGCTGCCGAAGGGGGTGGCCGGATTCCACGAACGCTACGGCGACACCGCCGAGGACGAGATCGCCCAGCGCGTCGAGGCGGCCGGCAGCGGCATCCCGGCCACGCTCGCGGCGATCAAGGAGACAGCCGAGGCGGCGTGACCGGCCCCGGCGCTCACTGCTGCAGGTGGGCCTTGGCGTCGTCGTAGCCGCCGCTGCGGGTTCCGCGGTCCGGGCCGTACACCAGGTGCAGCACCCCGGAGCCGAATGCGCGACTACTCAGCAGCGCGAGCGGGACCGGTGTGCCCTCGTCGAACAGCCGTGCCCCCTTGCGTACCGCGATGGGGTGCACGAGCAGGTGCAGTTCGTCGATCAGTCCGGCTTCGAGTAGTTGTCGGACGACGGACGGGGAGCCGCTCATCGCGACGGCGCCGTCGCCGGGGCCGTTCTTCAGCGCGGTCACCCCGTCGACGAGGTCGCCGGCCAGCCGCTCGGAATTACGCCAGGTGAACTGCTGGTCGCGGCGGGACACCACGATCTTGCGCGCGTCTCCGAGCTTCTTGGCGAACGCCGCATCCTCGCCGCCGCCGGCCTCGCGCTCGGGCCAGGCCCCGGCGAAGCTGTCGTAGGTGACCCGGCCCAGCAGCAGGGTGTCCGCCGACCCGAGTTGGGCGTCCACCGCGGCGCCCATGTCGTCGTCGAAGTACGGAAAGTGCCACTGGTCGGGGGCTTCGACGACGCCGTCGAGCGATATGAACAGGCCTGCGGTGAGCGTGCGCATCGGGGACTCCTCGGTGGTGTTCGGTCGTCAGTATCGACCGTCCCGGCCGCGTGAACTCATCGAACGACCTACTCCGACGGGTATGCAGCAACCTTGCCTGCGGAACCACATTCTGGGTTAGCGTCGGTCATCACTCCGGCGCGTGGGCGCCGGATCGGGAGCGGAGTGACGATGCGGTGACCGGGGAGGCATTCGCCGTGGAGACGGCGTCGCCGGCCGGCGGCGCCGTGCTCGCGTTGCTCGCTCTGTGCGCCACCGGGTGCGCGGTGCTGGCGGCGCGGACGCTGCGCGGGCGGATGCGTGCCGCCTGGGCGATCATGGCGGTGGCGCTCGGCGCCTGGGCGGCCGGCGATCTGGTCCGGCTGTGGTGGGGACACGCGGTGCGGGCCGATCAGTTCCCGTCGCCCGCGGACGCCTTCTCGGTCGTCTTCTGTGTGGCCGCGTTCTCGGCGGTCCTGACGATGACCCCCTTCGACACGCCGTCGAGAAGCCGGGCCGTGTGGCGCATCAGCCTCGACGGGATCACCGTCGCGTTGTACACGTTCCTGCTGGCGTGGATCCTGTTGCTGCACAGGGCCGATAGCCTCTTCGATGGCGACCGGCCGGTGCTCGCCCTGGCGGTGTTCCATCCTGCGGCGGACGTGGCGATCCTGACGGTGACGGTCGGGGTGCTGGTCCGTGTCGACGCCCGTCACCGTGCGGTGCTGGGCATGCTGGCCGCCGCGTTCGCGGTGTTGGCGGTCACCGACAGCGCGTTCGTCTACGGAGCCGCCGTGCATGGGCACACGGCCGCCGGCGCGCTCGACATCGGCCGGGCGACAGCACTGATCGCCATCGGCGCGGCGGCGCTGCTGAGCCACCGGACACCGGCTCCGCGGGCGCACGGCCTGCAGGTGCCGTCGAACATCTCGCTGTGGGCGCCCCATGTGCCGTTGCTGATGGTCGGCACGATCGGCCCGGCGGTGGCCCTCTCCGGCGTGGCCCGCATCGTCGTTCCGGTGATCAGCGTCGCAGTGTGCCTGTGGCAGGCGGTCGCGGCGCGGGAGAACCAGCAGTGGGCACGAGCCGCGGCGCAGCAGGCATTGACGGATCCGCTGACCGGACTGGCCAATCGGGCGTTGTTCGTCGACCGGCTGACCCACGCGATGATGCTGCAGTCCCGCGACGACCGGCCGGTGGTGGTGGCGGCCCTGGATCTCGACGACTTCAAGTTCGTCAACGACAACCTGGGCCACCCCGCCGCCGACCGGCTTCTGGTGCAGGCGGGCCGGCGGATCGCGGCGTGCGTACATCCGGGCGACACCGTCGCCCGGATGGGCGGCGACAAGTTCATGCTGCTGCTGGAGGGCGACATCGACGACTCGCGCCGGGTCATGCGTTGCGTCGTCGACACTTTCGACGAGCCGTTCAGCGTCGGCGGTCAGCAGGTCTCGACCCGGTGCAGCGTCGGGGTGGCCGTCGCCGCGCCAGGCGATCCCGACCTCACCGCCAAAGCGATGCTCGAACGCGCCGAGCTCGCCGTGCGCGCGGCGAAACAGTCCCGGCCGGAGCGGGTCCGGCTGTTCGATGCGGGGATGGCAGCGGGGGTCGAGGCAGCCGGGTCCGGTGCCGGGAGCGCCGAGCAGGTACCGCCCACGGGCGCCGCGCGGGTCCGGCTGCTGGGGGAGTTGCGCAGCGCCGTCGACAACGGCGATCTGGGGATCGCCTACCAGCCCAAGGTGGATCTGCACAGCGGCCGTATCGTCGGGGTCGAGGCGCTGTTGCGTTGGCCGCACCCGGATCTGGGGCTGTTGTCGCCGGGTGCGTTCATGCCGCTGGTGCGCGAGCACAGGCTGATGCGTCCGGTGACCGATCTGGTGGTGGACAAGGTGCTCGACGACGCGGCGCGCTGGGTCGTCGCCGGGACGCCGATGCCGGTCGCGGTCAACCTGTTCGCGCCGTATCTGCGTGACGTCCGGTTACCCACGACGTTGTGGGAAGCCCTCCAGAACCGTGATCTGCCCGCCGAGCTGTTGACCGTGGAGATCACCGAGGACCTCGTGATCACCGATCTCGAGTTGGTCACCGGTGTGCTCGAACAGCTGCGTGCGCACGGAATCCGGGTCGCCATAGACGATTTCGGCAGTGGGTACTCGGCGCTGTCCTATCTGCGTGACCTGTTGATCGACGAGATCAAACTCGACCGCCACTTCATCGCGTCGGTGACCGCCGACCCCCGCGCCGCCGCGATCGTCCGCGCGGTCATCGACCTGACGCACGGGCTCGGGATGACCGTGGTCGCCGAGGGGATCGAGGAGGCGGCGACGGGACGCTGGCTTCGCGACAGCGGATGCGATGTGGGGCAGGGCTTCTACTTCGGCAGACCGCTGGACGCCGCCGATGTGCCGGGCCTGGCCCGCTCGGCCGTCCAGCTCACGTGACGGGGTGAACGTCGACCTTTGCTACTCGTTTCGTTGCGGCAGTGTGGAGTAGGCGAAGTCGAACAGGTAGTCGCTGAGGGCCAGCGATGCCGCCTCAGCGGCATCGCCGTCACCGTCGGCGATCGAGGCCAGTATGTCGTGGTGCAGCTGCGCGGCCCGTCCCAGATCCTCGGATGGCGAGGTCATGTTGCCGAACCAGAACCGCCGCGACAACCCTTGCAGTGGCGCCATCGCCACCTCGACGAACTCGTTGTGGGTGGCATTGACAACCAGCGCGTGCGCGGACCGCAGGAACCGGGCGAAGTCGTCGACCGACAGCGGGCCGGCGATCACGTGGTCGGCGAGCCGGCGGGCCGTGCTGCGTTGGTCGGGGGTGGCGCGCGTGGCGGCGAGGCGGACGGCGAACGGCTCCAAGGTGCGCCGCAGTTCGAGCAGTTTCAGCTGTGCCTCGATGGACGCGGCCGGCACCAGCACGCCGCGGTTGGGGTGGATCTCCACCAGTCGTTCGCGGGCGAGCCGCTGCAGCGCTTCTCTCACCGGTGTCCGGCCCAGCCCGGTCCGTTCCATGAGCTGCTTCTCCGACACCAGCGTGCCCGGCGGCAAGTCCTGCAGGACGATCATCCGCTCGATGTCGAGGAACGCCTGATCCGCCTTGTTCGGGGTGACGCCTGTCATGTCAGAGCCTTGACTGTCACGCGGTAGACAATATCGCGACTATCGATGTACGGTCCAAATATGACTGATATATCGGTTGAATGGCGGTTGTCGACCGGACTGGCGGAGTCCGGTCCGAGCGGTCTCCCGGTCGTCGCCGATGTCGATGTCGCAGTCGTCGGAGCCGGGGCGGCGGGAGTGGCCGCCGCCACCGTCGCCGCCGAAGCCGGTGCTTCCGTTCTGATCGTCGAGAAGTACGGATTCGCCGGTGGGGCCGCAGTTGCGGGAATGTCGGGCACCATCTGCGGCATGTACCTGGCGTCCGAGGACGCCGCCGGACCCGAGCAGGTGGTCTACGGATTCACCGACAGGTTCGCCGGTGAGCTGACCGCCCGCAACGGCCTGACTCCTCCCCAGCGTTACGGCAAGACCTTCACCAGTACCCACGATCCCCTGGTCTGGCGGGAAACAGCGGATGCCCTGCTGTCAGCCGCAGGCGCACGAATTCTGTTCCACACCCAGGTGATCGACGTGCTGACCCACGGCCCGCAGCGCTACCACGGACTGGTGGTGGCGTCCAACGCCGGTGTGTCGGTGATCCGGGCCGCGCGGATCATCGACGCGTCGGGCGACGGAGCGGTGGTCGCCCGCGGTGGCGGTGCGTACCGGTTCGGCGACGACGGACGCATCCAGAACCCGACGATGTTCTTCCGGCTGGGCAACGTCGACGTCGAGAAGTTCTGGGACGCTTGGGGTCCTGACACCATCAGCCCCACCTGGGTGTCCGAGGCCATCGACGCCGCCGCTGCCGCGGGCATGGACCTGCCGCGCAACAAGATCTGGATCTTCGCCACCGGACGGCCGAATGAGTTGCTGGTCAACGCGACTCGGCTGACGGGCCCGGGCAGGCGGATGCTGAACGTGATCGACCCGGCCGACTTCACCGTCGCCGAGATCAGCGGCCGGCGCCAGGTGCGGCAGTACGCACGCTTCCTCGCCGACACGGTGCCGGGTTGCGCCGATGCGTTCGTCGTGGACACCGGAGTCGAGGCCGGTATCCGCCAGACCCGCACCGTGGTGGGCATGCAGACGTTGCGCGATGACGACGTGGTCACCGGGGCCAAGCGCGCCGACACGATCTGCCGCTCGCCATGGCCCGTGGAACTACATGCCGGCCAGCGCCCCACGCTGCACTGGCTGCTCGACGACTATTACGACGTACCGTACGGAACCCTCGTCCCCGAACGCGGGGAGAACGTCATCGTCGCCGGCCGGTGCCTCAGCGCCGAACATCAGGCGCTCGCCTCGGCACGAGTCACCGCGCAGTGCTTCGAATATGGTCACGCCGCCGCCGTCGCCACCGTGGTTTCGCTGGACTCCGGGGTGGCCTACCGAGATCTCGACGTACGGACCATCCAGGACCGCATGGTCGCCAACGGAAGTGCGCTACAGCCTGCGACACCGGTCGCGGCTGCTTCGGAAAGGCAGGAACTGCAGTGACCGACAACTTCGAACGCGCGGCCGACGGGGGACTGCGAAGCAACTTCACCCCCGGCAGCACCCGCTGGGCGGTGCGCCGCGCGCAGTGGAGCGCGATGGGGATCAGCGTGGAAGACCAGCAGAAACCGAAGATCGCCGTCGTCAACACCTCGTCGAAACTGTCGGTGTGCTTCATGCACCTCGACGACGTCGCGGTCAGGGTCGCCGACGCAATCCGGGAGGCCGGCGGCCTGCCTTTCGAGGTGCGCACCACCGCCCCAAGCGATTTCGTCACCAGCGCGGGCCGCAAGGCGCGCTATCTGATGCCCACCCGTGACTTGATCGTCAACGACGTGGAGGCTGCCGTGGAGGGTGCGGTGCTCGACGGCATCGTGTTCCTGTCCTCGTGCGACAAGACGACCCCGGCGCATCTGATGGCCGCGGCGCGGCTCGATCTGCCCTCGATCGTGGTGATCGGCGGATACCAGAAGGGGGGACGCTACAGCGGCTGCTCGGCCGACATCGACACGGTCTACGAGTCGGTCGGCGCGCTCGCCGCGGGCGCGATGACCGTGGACCAGCTCGGCGAGCTGGCCGACAATGCCATCGAGGGGCCCGGCGTCTGCGCGGGCCTGGCGACCGCCAACACGATGCACTGCCTGGCGGAGGCGCTGGGCATGACCGTGGCCGGGTCGGCGCCCACGCGCGCCAACTCCGAGGCGATGCTGGCCAACGCCAGTGCGGCCGGGCATCGCATCGTGGCGATGGTCGACGAGAAACTCACTGCGCGCCAGGTGATCACAGAAAAGTCCATCGAGAACGCGGTGGAGGTCGCGCTCGCGCTCGGCGGTTCGGTGAACTGCATCCGCCACCTGACCGCCATCGCCGCAGAAGCCGATCTGGACCTCGATGTGGTGGGTCTGTTCGAGAAGCACGGCCGCGACGCCGTGCAACTGGCCGCGATCCGGCCCAACGGAGCCCACCAGGTGTGGGACCTCGACGGCGTGGGCGGTGTACAGGCGGTGTTGCGCACCCTCTTGCCCCGACTGCACGGGCAGGCGCTCACGGTCGACGGGCGCACCGTCGCCCAGCGTGCCGAGCAGGCCCCCGCCGCCGACGGCGACGTGCTGCACGGACTCGACGACCCGATCAACGACGAGCCCGGCCTGATCATCCTGCGCGGGTCGCTGGCCCCGGACGGCTCCATCGTCAAGGTGGCCGGCGTCGGGAAAGCCACTCGTCGTGACTTCAGCGGGCCTGCAAAGGTTTTCGTCGGTGAGGACGATGCCATCAGCGCGCTCGGAACGGGGGGCATCGAGCGCGGCGACGTGATCGTGCTGCGCGGGATGGGACCGCGTGGCGGACCGGGCACCGTGTTCGCGGCCAGTTTCGTCGCCGCGCTCAACGGAGCCGGACTCGGGGGGCACGTCGCCGTCGTGACCGACGGTGAGCTGTCCGGTCTCAACCACGGGCTCGTCGTCGGACAGGTCATGCCCGAGGCCGCCGACGGGGGACCGCTCGCCGGACTGCGCGACGGCGACACCGTCAGCATCGATCTCGACGCACGGCGCATCGATGTACACCCGGTACGCGACGGCGCCCCGGTGTGCGCCGCCGGTGAGGTTCCCGAACGAGGCTGGCTCGGGCAGTACGCCGCGCTCGTCGGCCCCATCCAGCGGGGCGCAGTCCTGCGCCGGCCGGCTCACTGAACCGACCCGACTTCCATCCACCACACCCCGCCGAGGAGATCGCAGTATGGACACCACCGCCGCCACCGCAGACATCGGCGTCTCGGGCGCGCCGAACCAGGCCCGCAAGGCGGGCATCGCCGCGCTTGTCGGGACCACGTTGGAGTGGTACGACTTCCTGATCTACGGCACCGCTGCGGCATTGGTGCTCAACAGCCAGTTCTTCCCCGGGGCCGACCCCACCGTCGGGACCCTCGCGGCCTTCGCCACCTACGCCGTCGGCTTCCTGGCGCGTCCGCTCGGCGGCATCGTGCTCGGCAACATGGGCGACAGAGTGGGCCGGAAGAAGATGCTGGTCTTCACGATCGTGTTGATGGGGGTGGCCACCACGCTGATCGGGCTGCTACCGAACTATGCCGCGATCGGGGTGTGGGCGCCGATCCTGCTGATCGTGCTGCGACTGCTCCAGGGCTTCGGCGCCGGCGGCGAGTACGCCGGCGCGGTCGTGCTGTCCGTGGAGCACGGCGATCAGAAGCGCCGCGGGCTGGCAGGAGCCTGGGCGCCGGCCGGGTTTGCGCTGGCAACGCTGCTGTCCACCGGGGTTTTCCAGCTCGCCACGCTGCTGCCCGAGGATGCCTTCCAGAGCTGGGGTTGGCGGGTGCCGTTCCTGCTCGGCTCGGTGCTGCTGATCGTGGGCTACTTCATCCGCCGCAACATCGATGAGACGCAAGCGTACGAGAAGGCAGTGCAGGCCGAGGCGTCCGGCGTGGTCGAGGAGACGAAGGTCCCTGTGCTGGAGTCGATCCGGCGCAACCCGCGCAACTTCCTGGTCGTCATCGGCGCTCGAATGGCGGAGAACGGCTTCGCCTACCTGTTCCCGGTGTTCGCCGTGGGCTACGCGGTCAACACGCTGGGGGTCGAGCGGAGCACCACACTGCTGGCGGTGGTGATCGCCTCGGCGGTGCAGGTGGTGTTCATCCCGATCTGGGCGCACGTCAGTGACCGGGTGGGCAGGCGACCGGTGTATGCGGGCGGGGCGCTGCTGTCGGTGCTGTGGCTGGTGCCGTTCTTCCTGGTGCTCGAATCGCTGAACACCGCCCTGCTCATCGTGGGATTCGTTGTCGGACTGGGGATTCTGTACCCCGCCATGCTCGCCCCGCAGGCCGCCTACTTCGCCGAGCTCTTCGACACCCGAACCCGACTCTCCGGATTCGCGTTCGCCCGCGAGATCGGCTCGGTGCTGGCCGGCGGCTTCCTGCCGTTGATCGCCACCGCACTGATCGCCGCGTTCGGGCACTGGTGGGTGATCGTGGTGTATCTCGGGATCCTGACGGCGCTGACCCTGGTGGCGCTGGCCTTCGGACCGGAGACCAACCGCAAGGACATCATCGAGACGGACCCGGCCGACGCGCGTCCCGCGCAGGCCGGGTCCGTCTGAGGCGCGCCCGGTTCAGGAGGTGAAGTCCCGGACGGATGAGCTCGCCCATCCGGGATCCCCGGTGGTGGCGTAGTCCACCCACGCCCGATGCATCTCGGTCGCGAGCTGCCGGGGCGGTTCCTCGGGGCCGAGAAGCCCGGCGGGCCCCCGTAACACCGGCTCGTCCAGGCAGTCGAACACGAACGGCAGCTCCACCGCGTGGGCCGCACCCAGCCGGCCGCCGACGGCTGTCGACTGCCAGCAGAACCGGTACTCGTGCAGCGGCGCGCCGGGCTGCGCGGCGCGCGCTTCGACCAATTTCCGAGTGCCTGAGTCGAACAATGCGGAACCCAGTATCGCCGAACTGATCTCACCCCACCCGGCCCGTGGATACTCGGCGCGGTAGGCGGCGACAACGGTGTCGGGATCGGGGTGGACCCGCGCGGCGAGTGCGCGCACGTCGTCCTCGGACGAATCGTCGAAAGTGCCCTGCGGCACGAGGTACAGGTTGCCCTCCTGGGCATTCGTGCCGATGAGCACCGGCACAGCGGATCCGAGTCCGGCAGCGGCGGCATCGGCCGGCTGACGTTCGCCCACCAGGCTGAACGGGCTGAGTCCGACCAGGGGATCGAACCGTTGCTCGGTGCGCAGGTCGATGCCGGTCAACCGTGATCCGGCGTCGACGAGTTCGGCGTCGGTGAATGCGGAGAACCCCGCTACGGTGGCGCGCGTGGCGAGGAGTTCGGCCGCGCGGTGGGTGACCCGGGCGGCCTGCTCGTGGTCGAAGGCGCCGGTTCCGTTGCCGCTCTGCATGATCACGCGACGCACCAGAGATCCCGCTTCGGGCGTGGTCAGGACCCCGCCGACGATGGTGGCGCCCGCGGACTGCCCGAACAGTGTCACGTTGTCGGGGTCGCCGCCGAAGTTCTCGATGTTGGCTTTCACCCACCTCAGCGCGGCCATCACGTCAAGCAGTCCCCGGTTGGCCGGTGCACCCGGCACGTCGAGAAAGCCGATGATGCCGAGGCGATAGGTGAGCGTCACCAACACCACCCCGTCCCGGGCGAACGCCGCGCCGTCATACAACGGGGACTGCGGTGAGCCGGACACGAAGCCCCCGCCGTGCACGAACACCATCACCGGCCGTCGGCGGCCGGCCTCGGGTGCCCAGATGTTCACCGTCAGATACTCCGGGTCGCCGACAGCCGCGGTGCCGAAGAACGGGGACATGTCGAGCGCGCCGAACCCGCGCCGGGGTGCCTGTGGGGCCGCCGGTCCGGGTTCCAGTGCGTCACGGGTGTGCGTCCAGCCCGGGTGCGGATCAGGCGCGGCGAATCGCGCTGCACCGGTCGGCGCTGCGGCATAGGGAATTCCGCGGAACACGGTGTAGCCGTCGACTGTACGTCCGCGGACGGGGCCGTAGGTGGTGGCGACGAGCTCAGACATGGCTGACCCGCTCGAACGGCGCCCACCGCTTGATTGCGAACGTGTCCCCTTCCCGGACGACTTCGGCGCCGCCGTGGCCGCCCAGATGTGCCGGGAAGACGAGGGTGTTGGTGTCGGCGGCCTGACCGAGCAGCCGTCGACGGGTGGCCCGTGCACCGGCCTGGTCCTCGCAATAGCAGCTGTTGACGTCCGGCTCGACCATCTGCAGCGCGGTGTGCAGCAGATCGCCGACGAACAGCGCTCTGTCCGTGCCGGATTCGAGGGTGACGATCGACGATCCGGGGGTGTGGCCCGGGGCCAGGTCCAGCCGCAGGTTCTCATCGATGCGCAGCTGGTCGTCCCACAACTGGACCAGGCCCGCCTCGTAGACGGGTGCGACGCTGTCTTCGAAGACGAGTTTGGCGGCGCTGCGGCCGGCGGTATGTCCGTTGGCTGGATTCCAGAAGTCGAAGTCGGCGCGCGGCATCAGATAGGTGGCGTTCGGGAAGGTCGGCTCCCAGGTGCCGTTGCGCAGCGTGGTGTTCCATCCGACGTGATCGTTGTGCAGGTGGGTGTTGATGACGATGTCGACGTCGCCGGGCGCGATCCCGGCTGCGGCGAGATTGCCGAGGAAATCGGTTTCCAGCCGGTGCCAGACGGAGCCGGGACGCTCCTTGTGGTTGCCGACGCCGGTGTCGACGAGAATGGTCTTGCCCTCACTGTGCAGCACCCAGGTCTGGACGGCCGAGATGCACATGTCGGCGGCGGGGTCGTAGAAGTCGGGTGCCAACCACGTCTCGTTGGCCGCCCAGGAACTTGCCAGGCTGTCCGGGAAGAAGGTTTTCGGTGACAGTTCGACCGAGCCGTAGTACTCCATGACCCGGGTGATCGAGACGTCACCCAACACGATGTTGTTCACGCCGACCAGCCTGCGGCGGTCGCGCGGGGGTAACCAGCCCCGGTGCTGCCTACTTCTGGCGGGGTCAGGCTAGGGCCGCGCGGATGGCGCATAGTTAACACATGACGTTTCCCACCCTCGGCGAGTTCCTGCGGGCCCGGCGTGCGCGAATCGATCCGCAGGACGTCGGTCTGCCGGTGTTCGGGGGGCGCCGCCGCGTCGCCGGACTGCGTCGCGAGGAACTGGCGCAGCTGGCCGGGGTGAGTGTGTCGTACTACACCCGACTCGAGCAGGGCCAGTCCGTCAACGCCTCCGACGCGGTGCTCGACGCCATCGCGTCGGCGTTGCGTCTCGACGACCACGAGCGCCGGCATCTGCACGCGCTGGCCAGCGCCCCGCCGAAACAGATGAACAGACCTCCGGTGGAACGAGTCGATCGGCTCACCCGTGACCTGCTGCAGTCACTGGCCGATGTGCCTGTGATGGTGGCCGGCAGGCGCAGCGATGTGCTGGCCTGGAACCCTCTCGGGCACGCCCTGATGGCAGGCCACGTCGACCCGGCCTCGGTGGACCAGCCTGCGGCGAGGCCGAATCTGGCCCGGATGCTGTTCCTGGACTCTCACACCCGTGAGCTCTATGTGGATTGGCAGCGCAAGGCGCGTGCGATGGTCGGCAACCTGCGGCACGTGGCCGGCCGCTACCCCGACGATGCCGCACTGGCCGCGCTCATCGGTGAATTATCCATGAAGAGCCCGGATTTCGTCGCACTGTGGCGTGACCACCGGGTGAAACCGTGCGAGGCGGATTCCTATGAGTTGCGCCATCCCCTGATCGGTCCGGTGACGATCACCCAGCAGAACCTCGTGGTGGCGCGAGATACCGACCAGTCGGTGTGCATCATCACCGCAGCGCAGGGGTCACCCTCGGCGGACAGCCTCGACCTGTTGGCGGGGCTCGTGCGTGAGGGGTCGACGGCAGTCCGGCATGACGCCTCGGTGCCGACCACCTGACTAGACGAAGATGTCGGTGGGCACCATGGCCGACACCAGCACATTCGGCACATCGACGAGTTGGCTGATGCGCAGGTCGACGGCCACGCTGCACAGCGCATAGGCCTGCCGACGGGTGAAGCCCCGCTCCGCGGTGAGATGGTCGACCATCAGCCGCAACGCGTTTCGTGTTGCGAGATTGAGATTCTCCGGGTGGATCCGGCCCTCGGCATCGACGGGCGTGCCGGTCACCGCGAAGTGCGGCCGGCTGGCCACTTCGGGAGGGCCGGCGGCGAACCGCTCGAAGCGCAGATGCCGCACGTCACCCGAGGCCGCCGCACCCTTACGGAGATCGAAGCGCACCACCACACGCGCCGTGGTTTCCACGGCCGCACCGCAGGATTCACCGTCACCCTGGGCGAAATGCCCGTCACCGACCGAGAACAACGCGCCGGGCACCCACACCGGCAGGTAGACCCGGCTACCCTCCGTGAGGTGTTTGATGTCGATGTTCCCGCCGGCCTCGGTGGGGGAGATGGTGCGCCGGCCCGGGTCGCCGGGCTGGTCCGGTGGCACAGCCGAAGTCGCGTTCGGCAACTCGACCAGACCGCCGTCGTCGGCGGCCCGTTGCTCTGCGGACTTGGTGCGCTCGAACAGCTCCCGGGACGGCGCGACGCCCATGACACCCATGAAGGGTGCGCCGGGCAGTCGCACACCGGGCAGGTCCGGTGAGTCGGCGAAACCGTCGGCGATCTCCCAGCGCACGATGTGCGGTTCGGTGAATTCGTCACGCAGGAAACCGAATCCCGGGATGTTCAGTGTCGCGCCGAAGTCACCGGTCTCCACGGACAGCACGTCGACGACGAGAAGGTCGCCGGGTTCGGCGCCTTCGACGTACACCGGGCCCGTCAGCGGGTGGATGCGCGCCGTGTCCATCCGCAGCACGTCCTCGGCGGTCGAGTCGCGGGTGATCTGGCCGTCGTAGCCGTCCCTGGCGGGCAGGACCACCGTGTCCCCGGGCATGCACCGCAGCGCGGCCGGGATGTCCGGGTGCCAGCGGTTGTGTCCCGCGCGGGGGTCTGCCACCAAGGGTTTCGTCAGGTCCAGCTCGATCTCGTGCACGGCGCTCATGATGCCGCACGGGGCGGAACCGGGAATCCGCCGACCGCGCGCTCGAACGCGCGCGCGACACGCAGAACCGACGCGTCGTCGAAATGCCGGCCGACAATCATCATTCCCGTCGGCAGGCCGTCCACCGTCCCTGCGGGGACGCTGGCGGCCGGATGGCCTGTCACATCGAACGTCGCGGTGTTGGCCATCATTTCCAGTGCGCGTGCCATGTACTCGTCCAGCGGCGCGTCGGGGTCGGGGATCCTGCTGGCGAGTATCGGTGTGGTCGGCATGACGAGGACGTCGCAGTGGGTCAGCGCGGCGTCGTAGGCGCCGCGCAGGCGCGGCACGAGGTTGCGCGCCATCGCATAGTGCGTGCCGTGGTGTCGCTCGATGGTGTGGCCACCGGCAAGAAGCACCAGTTTGACCGTGTCGGGGAACAGGGCGCCGTTCTGCCGCCATCTCGTGCCGTAGTACTCGATCAGGCGCGGGTCGTACCGGCCCTGCCAGTTCATGCCGTAGGCATTGCCGTCCACCATCTGGGCCGCGCCGCCCTCGACGGCGATGACATCCCAGATCTTCTTGCCGTGCAGGTGCCATGGGATCGAGATGTCCGTGCAGACAAGACCTTCGGCGCGAAGCGTGTCGACGGCTGTGCGTACCGCGTCGTCCACCCCGGCAACGGACTCGGGGTGACCGAATCCCTCCCGTACGACCCCGACCCGCAGCCCCACCACGGAACGGTCCAGCTCTTCGACGAAGTTCGGCACACGCAGCTCGGCGGGTTGACGGGGGTCCTGGCGGTCCGCTCCTGCTACCACCGTCAGCACGCGGGCGGCGTCGGTGACCGTGCGGGTCATCGGTCCGAGATGGTCCAGGGTCTGTTCGATCGGAAAGGCCCCGGTGTAGGGCACGAGCCCGTGGGTCGGCTTGTGGCCGACGATGCCGGTGAACGCCGCGGGCAACCGGACCGAGCCGCCCTGGTCGCCACCGATCGCCAGATCGACGGCGCCGGAGGCCACCAGAGCCGCGCTGCCGCTGGAGGATCCGCCGGTGGTGCGCTCGGTGTCCCACGGGTTGCGGACCGGACCGGTGGCCGCGGTGTGTGAGGCGCCGGAGAAGCACAGGTCCTCACACACCGCCTTGCCCGCGACAGTGGCCCCGGCGGCGAGCAGGCGGGAGACGACGGTGGCGTCGCGGTCGGGAATGAAACCGTCGACCAGCGCCGAACCGTTCATCATCGGCACGCCGGCGACTGCGACGTTGTCCTTGACCGCCACGGTCCGGCCCGCGAGCGGCCCCGTGTCGGTCTCGTTGACCTCGCAGGTGACATACCAGGCGCCGAGCGGATTGTGCTCAGGCCGCGCCCAGGTGCGCTGCGGCGCGGGCTCTCCGGTCTCGGCGTGCAGTTCCTCGACGAGGTCCCATGAACTGAGCATGTCCTTGACGAGGGGTTCGAACGACGCCAGTTCGGCGCGGGACAATCTGAGGCCGTAGCGCGCGGCCACCCGGGCGAGCGCGGCGGGTTCGGCTGGGTGTACTGACATCGCTGCTCCTTCGAAGCGGTAGGGGTTGGGGTCAGCCGGCTTGGAATGCGTCGCGGGCCTTCGTCGCAAACTCGGTGTTCACGTTGTTCTCGTACGACGTGGCATCCGATGGATAGGCGGCGATGTTCTTGGTGAACAACGAGATCTTCATGTTGTTGTCCCACGACTCCTTGGTGACGGTCACATCCTCGGCGTAGCCCTTGGCCTCGATCTCGCGTTCGACCGCCGCCTGTACGACCTCGCGCGAGAGATCCGGGAAGTACTGCGCCGCAATGTCGATGGTCGCCTCGGGGTCGGAGTAGATGAATCGCGAAGCTTTCGCGATCGCGGTCACCACAGCCTGGGCCGCCTCGGTGTTGCCCTGCAGATACCGCTCTGTGGTGGTGAGGCTGGAGAACGCGAAGGGATACCAGTCGCTGTTGGCCGGGAACGAGTAGACCACTTCGAGACCCTGGTCGACCACGGCCTGGCTGACTGTCGGCTCGAAGGACAGCGCGAGATCGGCCTGACCGCCGGCAACAGCCGCGAGTTCGCTTCCCAGCGCGACGTTGACCAGCGTGACGTCCTGCAGACCCTGCTCGTCGATCAGGTACTTCATGAACGCCCAACTGGTGTCGGGTTCGGGACTGACGACGACCTTCTTCCCCTCGAACACCGACGCGTCGTCGAGCGAGGCGGTCGCCCCCTCGCGGCCGATGACGAAGACCGACGGGGCGTTCTGGATCGCGGCGACCACCACACCGGGCCCACCGTTCTCCCGGGACTTCGGGACGAACACCGGGTCCTGGATGGAGAAGTCGGCGGATCCGCCGACCACGGCCGCCCACGATTGCGTGCCGCCACCGCCCGTGGCGATCTCGACCGTCACGCCCTGCTCGGTGAAGTAGCCCTTCTCCTGCGCCACGTAGAGCGGCAGGTACAGCAGGGACTGGAAGGCCTGGTTGATCCGCACGGTCGCGGTGCCGTCGGCCTGCTGGGCCGGTTGCCCGCCGCACGCAGTGACGGTCAGCAGTGCTGTGGCGCCGAGGACGGCGGCGAAGAGTCGCAACAGGTTTCGGATGTTCATGGTCATGACCCTTCCCAGTGGCCGAGGAACCGCTCGAGGGCGGTTACGAGGACGTTGAACACCAGCACCATGACCATGACGATCGTGATGCCGGCGATGACGAGGCTGATGGTGAAGTTCGAGCTGCCGAGCAGGATCATGTGGCCCACGCCGGCATCGGAGCTGATGTACTCGCCGACGATGGCGCCCACCAGAGCGAAGCCGATGTTGAGTTTGAGCCCCGATACCACCCAGGACATGGCGGACGGCACGACGAGCTTGCGGAAGATCTGCGACCGGGAGGCCCCGAACGACTTCATCAGGTTGATCAGATCGGGATCCGTGCGGCGGGCCCCGCGGTAGGAGGTCGTCAGGGAGACCACCACGCACGAGAACGCGACGATCACCACTTTCGACGTCATCTCGGTGCCGAACCAGATGATCGTCAGGGGCGCGACGGCCAGCACGGGGATCGACCCGATGGCCGCGATGAAAGGAGCGGTCAGATCGGCGACGAACCGCGAGTACCACAGCAGCAGGCCCAGGACCGACCCCCCGACAGCGCCGATGAGGAATCCCAGCAGCACTTCGACGGTGGTCACGCCGATGTCGGTCCAGAGCTGACCGGAGCGGGCACGCCTGACCAGAATGTCCCAGACGGCACTGGGACTCCCGAACAGGAACGAGCTGATGGCCCCGCTGCGGGCCCCGAATTCCCAGGCGGCCAGGGCCGCCACCACGATCGCTACCTGCAGCGAGTGAAGGCCGATGCGTCGCCAGGGAGCAGCGGCAAGGGGTTGACGCCGCCGCCGCGACGGCTGCACCGCCTCGGCGGGTGGTTGGGTCAGCACCGCGGTCATCGGTCCTCCTGGTCGGTGGTCGGGGGCACGGCGCGGCGGGTCACGCGGCACCTGCCTGCTGGCCGATGCCGCGCCAGATCAATTCGTAAAATTCGTTGAAGCGCGGTGCCAGCCGCCGTTCGTTGATATCGGTGCTGGACGTCCCGAGATCGATCTGGAGTTCCTGCACGATCTGGCCGGGGTGGGCCTTGAGGACGTACACGCGGTCTGACATGGTGACCGCCTCCTCGATGTCGTGGGTCACGGCCACCACGGTTTTGCCTGTCGCCCTGGCGGTTTCGAGGAGCTCCGTTTCGAGCGCGATCTTGAGCGGATAATCGAGAGCCTTGTACGCCTCGTCCATCAGGATGATGTCGGGGTCGGTGACCATCGTGCGCATGAGCGCCGCCCGCTGCCTCATGCCGCCGGAGAGATCCGACGGGTACTTGTCCTCGTAGCCTTCGAGCTTGTACGCGGCGAACAGGCCCCGGGCTCGCTCACGCGCTTCTTTGCGCCGGTGCCCGCGGACCTCGAGGCCGAGGATCACGTTCTCCATCACGGTCCGCCACGGGAAGAGCAGATCCTTCTGCAGGACGTAGCCGATGTGCTCAGAGGTGGTGCCGGTGACGTCTTCGCCGTTGACCCGCACGGTGCCGGCCGTCGGGGCGACGAGACCGGTGATGATGTTGAACAGGGTCGATTTGCCGCAGCCGCTCGGCCCGACGATCGTGACGAACTCACCGCGGTCGGCGTGCAGGGTCAGCCCTCTGAGCACCTCGGCGCCCGTCTCATAGCGCTTGTCGATCCCGACGACCTCCAGCCGCGGGGTCACCGGAGCAGCTCCCTCGGCGTGCGACGCGGACAGAACGTGAGCACAGCAAACCAATCAACAACTGACATATCAGTCATCTATCGACTGACCTCCTCTCCTGTGGCAGTAGTTTCACCGGTGAAACGTGGCGGTAACGTGCGGGTGGATATCGCACCTTCCGGGCGTCGACCGCTTCGGCGGTTCCCTCAGCGAAGCACACCTGATGCCGGTGAGCAACCGATTGTGCAAATTAGTTCCACGATGGACAACCGATTGCGCACTCTGATCTAATGCGGACGGGGCGAGTGTCTGCCCATCCCCATCTCTCGTGTTGATAGGAGACCGCCGATGCCGATGCTCGAAGGGGTCAGGGTCGTGAGTTTCACCCATTTCCTGCAGGGGCCGTCCGCCACCCAGCTACTCGCAGACCTAGGCGCGCGCGTCATCAAGGTGGAACCGCCCGCCGGCGCCTTCGAGCGGTCATGGTCCGGGCCGGACGCGTATCTGAACGGTGAGAGCGTCTTTTTCCTGCTCGGGAATCGCAACGTCGAGAGCTTGGTGGTCGACCTCAAGGACCCGCAGTGGGTGGAGGTGGTGCTGCGCCTGGTCGACGAGGCCGATGTGGTGATCGAGAGCTTCCGTCCCGGCGTGATGGACCGGCTCGGTCTGGGGTGGGAGCGATTGCGCGAACGCAACTCTCGGCTGGTCTACTGTTCGCTGTCGGGGTATGGCAGTGACGGTCCGTACCGGGACCGGCCCGGACAGGACGTGCTGTTGCAGTCGATGTCGGGCATCGCCGCCGCCACGGGCCGCGCCGACGGTCCGCCCACTCCTGTCGGTGCCTCGCTGGTCGACCAGCACGGCGCCGTGCTGGGGGCGTTCGGGATACTGGCCGCGCTGCATGGGCGCGAACGGAGCGGTCGCGGATCGCGGGTGGAGAGCAACCTGCTCAGCGCCGCCCTGGATCTGCAGATCGAGCCGCTGTCGTACTACCTCAACGGCTTTACCGGCAGTCGCAGCGCCTCGGGCGTCTCCTCGCCGTATTACAAGGCGCCCTACGGTGTTTTCGCCACGGCGGACGGTCATCTCACGCTGTCGCTCAACGGGCTCGCGGCGCTCGCCGCAGTGTTCGAGGACGACTGGTTCCTCACCGTCGGGGAACACGCGTCGTACGCGCGCCGCGAGGATGTCAACGAGCGCGTCGCCAAGCACATGATCCAGCGTTCCACGCGGGAGTGGACCGCTGTGTTCTCAGCGGCGAAAGTGTGGTTCGCGCCGGTCAACTCTTACGCCGACGTCTGTGCTGATCCGCAGGTCCGGCACAACCGATCGATCATCGAAATCGACCATCCGACAGCGGGTTCGGTGACCCTGCTGGCCCACCCGGTGCTGTACGACGGCGAGCGGCCGGGTGTCCGCACACCCCCTCCGGAGCTCGGTGCGGCGAATCGGGACGTGCTGGCCGAACTCGGCTACAGCGAGTCGGAGATTCAGGAACTACAGACGAAGGTGGTACCCGGTGAATAGCGATCTGTCCGTGACGGTGACTGTCGACGCGGGGGTGCTGCATCTCCTTCTCGATCGTCCTGCGAAGCGCAACGCATTCGATCTCGGCATGGTGCGGGCGCTGACCCGCGCGCTCGACGGCCGCGACCCCGAGACCCGGGTGGTCGTGATCAGCGGCGGGGATTTCTTCTCCGCGGGTGCCGACATCGCGGTGTACCGGCGGGGCGATCACGGGGAGATCGGCGAGATCACCCGTGCCGCGGGGACTCTGGTCGACACCATCAGCACGGTCCCGGTGCCGGTCATCGCGGCGGTGGAGGGAATGGCGCTCGGCGGAGGGTTCGAGGTCGCACTGGCCGCCGACTTCGTCGCGGGGGACACCGCGAAGTTCGGCCTTCCCGAGGTCTCGCTCGGCCTGATCCCGGGGTGGGGCGGTACCCAACGGCTGACGGCACAGGTCGGCAGTCGGAAAGCCAAGCAGATGATCATGTTCGCGCAGCGACTGTCGGCCGCCGAGGGGCTCACGGCCGGGTTGGTCAGCGAGGTGGTACCCGCCGGGGGCAGCCTCGCGCGAGCGTTCGAATTGGCCCGCCGGCTCGCCGACTCCTCGGCCACCGCCCTGGCTGCCGTGAAGGTCGCGGTCTCAGGACGTGACAGAACCCTGGACTACAGCCACGAGCGTGCAGAGCTCATGCGGCTCTTCGCGTCTCGCGACGGTCGTGAAGGAGTTGCCGCGTTCGTCGAGAAACGGCCGGCGGACTTCCGGGGCTGATCCCGAACGCCGGGCGCTCAGGGTCCGCCAGGTGGAGCGCTGGTCTCGCGGACCAGGAGTTCGGGAGCGGGATCCTCGATCACGACGTCGGCCAGTTCGCGTCCACCGAGGTGGTCGATGAGCATGGTGGCGGCCACCGCGCCCAACTGTCGCAGCGGCATCCGGACGGTGGTGATCGCCGGATACACCGTGTTCGAGACCCATGTGGTGTTGATGCCGACGATCGACAGGGCGCCGGGGACGTCCAGGCCGAGGCGTAATGCAGCCGAAAGGGCGCCGACGGCGGCGTTCACGCTGGCCACGACGACGGCAGTGGGTCCGTGGGGCGACGCGAGTCCAGATGTGCGGTGCAACTGCTCGAGCGCCCACGCCCCGGCGTCGGCCTCCCATCCGGCGTTGACGGTCCACTCGGGCGCAGCCGACAGCCCAGCCCGGGACATGCTGTCGCGGTAGCCTTCTTCGCGCCGGCGCGCCGTATCGTGCATCACGGTGCCGGAGATGAAGGCGATTCGGCTGTGGCCCAGCGCGATCAGATGATCGGTAGCGGTGCCGGCGCCCCGGTGGTCGTCCAGGATGACCGATCCGACGCGGTCGGGGACACGGGAGTTGATGGTGATCGCGGGGATACCGGTCTGCAGCACGGCGGTCAGCATGGAATCGTCGAAATCCTCGCGGCGCTGGATCAGCAGACCGTCAACACGGCCCTCGCGTACCAGGCGGGAGAGCTGCTGGGCGCCGTCCGGGGGCGGGTCGACCTGACCCAGCAGCACATCGGTCGTATGCCTGGCAGTCGCCTCCTGAACGCCGAGCAGCATGTCCGCGAAGACGGCGTTGTTGACGTCGGGAACGATGAGTCCGATTGCGCCCGAACGCGACTGGCGCAGTGCGCGGGCCCGGGCATTCGGCACGTACTGCAGTTCCGCGGCCGCCGCGAGCACGCGCGCCCGAGTGGACGCGCTCATGCGGGCGCGGGAATCGCCGGTAAGTGCCCGTGACGCGACCGATTTCGAGACACCCGCGGCGCGTGCGACATCGTCGAGGGACCCCATGCCGGCCATAGTAATTGGCGTACGGAATGCCGTGGCATCCTCACCCCCGCCGATGCCTCCGGGGGTGGTGCTGCCTCAGGGCCGGGCCGGCGGCGCCGTGGTCGTCGACGGAGTTGTCGGTGTCGAGCTCGGCGGCTGCATGCCGGGCATCATCCCCCCGCCCATGCCGGGCATCATCCCGCCGTGCATCCCGGGCATGCCGCCACCACCCTGCATCCCGGGCATGCCGGGACCGTATCCCTGACCACCCTGCATGCCGGGGCCGTACATCCCGGGCCCACCTGGGCCGTAACCCGGGCCGCCCTGCATTCCGGGCCCCCACGGTCCGCCGCGGGAGAACGGCGCGTCGCCGCGGTGCCAGTAACCGTCGTCGTCGTCGTGTCCGCCGCCGGAATTCTGGCCCAGCATGAACCCGAAGCAGAAGATGAGGGCGACGATCAACAGCGAGCCGGCCACGATGCCGATCCACGCCGCGATGTGGTTGAGGCGGCTCGAGCGGTTCTGCCCGCCGTACGGCGGCGGTTGCTGTGGCGGCGGCTCAGGCGGCGGTTGAGGTGGGTGCGGCGGCGGTGGTGGCGGGGCAGCAGATTGCGGTGGCACAGTCCCGTGCGGCGCCTCGCCCGGAGCCTGAGGATTCTGCGGTTCGGTCATACTTCGATCGTCCTCCTCTCGGCTCCCGAGCGGGTCCGTTCCGCCCCCACCCGCTACCGCGACCCCGCGCTGTCGGCCGTTTCGCGCACCAGCCGCGGGTAGCGGCCACGGTCAGGCCGGAAGATGTCGTGCGGCGAATCGGGGAACTCGTGCAGCCGGGCCGCCAACGGTTCCCAGAAGGACAGGGTGCGCGCCGAGCGCACGACGGAGATGCCGGCCCCGCGGTCGACGCGCTCGTGCACCGGGGCACCCCGTACGCGCTGGTCTGGGCGCTGTCCTACGTTTGCGACCTGTCGATCGACGAGATCAAACTCGACCGACACTTCATCGCGTCGATCACCGTCGACCATGGCGAACGTGGCATCTCGATCGGCTAGCGCGTGATGCAGCGGAAGCCGATGTGGCTCATCCCGGTGTCGACCTGCTGAGGTCTACGCGCGGCGGGGCGGTAGCGCATGCAGTAAGTGTCGGCACACAGGAAGGAACCGCCCTTTATCACCTTGCGTGGCACCTTGAACTGGGGCTGGCTCGGATCGTAAGTTTCTGCAGCGCAACATGGTTGGATGTCCCGCGTCGATCCGTACCAGTCGCTCGTCCATTCCCACACGTTGCCTGCGGTGTCGTGGAGCCCGTAACCGTTCGGGGGGAAGCTCCCGACCGGCGTGCTCTGTCCGTAACCGGTGTCGGGGAGGTAGGGAAACTCCCCGTGCCAGTAGTTGGCCAGTGGCCTGCCCTGCGGTTCGGGCTCGTCGCCCCACGTGTAGCGGGCATGGGCGAGGCCGCCGCGGGCAGCCACCTCCCACTCGGCCTCGGTCGGCAACTCGTATCCGGCCCACTGCGCGTATGTCGCGGCGTCGTCGAACGCGATGTGCACGACGGGATGGGCCTCGCGGTTGCGCAGTGACGAACGTGGCCCGCGGGGGTGCTTCCAGCAGGCACCCGGTGTCCACGTCCACCACTGGCTGACGTGGCGCAGGTCGACGGGGCCGGTGGTGCGGTGGAAGACCATCGAGCCCGGCTGCAGGTTCTGCGGGGGAGCGCCGGGATAGAGACTCGCATCGAGCGGTCGCTCGGCGACCGTCAGATAGTCGGTGGCGGAAACGAACTCGGCGAACTGGGCATTGGTCACCTGATGCCTCTGCATCCAGAAGCCGTCGACGGTGACCTCGCGGGCCGGGCCTTCCTCGGGGTAGTGCTCGTCGGAGCCCACCACCGCGGTCTGCGCCGGAATCCACACCATGTCGGCGGACAGATCAGGCAAAGATCTGTGTCCAGTCGTTCTTCATGCTCACCACACTCCACCCGAACTCGTCGGCATGCTCGAGCAGGCGTTCGGCACCTGCGGTGTAGTCGAATTCGCGTTCAGCGTCGTCGTGCAGGACCGCCAGCCGCAACGCCGCCTCGCCGGGGCGACCGGAGTACATCAGCATCTCATCGTCACCGTTGGAGTTGCCGGCAGACAGGATCGGACGTCGGCCGACGCGAGTCCAGATCCGCACCGGCTTCTCCGGGCCGTCGTCGAACACATCGAGGGCCGGCTGGATCAGCAGATCGCCGTGGCCGTTGCCGGCATCGAACTTCAGGCCCTGGGCGCTGCCGACCACGCGCTCGGGCGGAATGCCGTAAATCGACGCGGTGATCGGTCGCATGAAGTCCCGGCCGCCGCCGGAGACGACGTAGCACGTGAAGTCGTGTGCTTCCAGATACCGCAGCAACTCCACCATCGGCAGGTACACGCAGCTCAGGTACGACCGGCCCAGCGTCGGATGGGTAGCTGTGGCGAAGAAGGCGTTGACCAGCGCCGCATGGTCTTCGACGCGCATCGATTCGTGCAACGACAACACAGCGCCGGCAAGTACTTCGAGGCCGGAATCGTCACCCTGGTAGTGCTTCGTGATGGCGCTGCCGAACCAGCTCAGGTCACCGGCGACGGCCGCTCGGTAGGGTTCCTGCCCGGCGAGGGACGCCTCGGCGGCCGCCTTCTCTGCGAGCCTGCGCACGATGAAGTCGAGCTGGATGTACAGCGGCTTCTCGCACCACAGCGTGCCGTCGTTGTCGAAGACGGCCACGCGCGCCTCGGGTTCGACGTGGTCGGGGCCCGCGGTGGTGACACGCGCCACGAAGTCGGTGATCGCCGACTTCGTGGGACCGTCGGTCCAGCTGTCCAGCTGCGCCACGCTCAGCCGCCGCGGCTGGCGAGGAACTTCTCCAATTCCTCGACCGCGTTGTCGATCGTGAACGACGCCGGGTTCTGCCGGGGCGGGAACTCCTTGAACGTCTCCAGGAACTGCGTGGCGATGGCAGATCCGTAGAGCACCAGGTAGATGCGATCGATCACCCAGTCCCAGTAGGTGTTCGACGTGATATCGGCCCGTTCGTAGGGGTCGGTACGGAGGTTGAACAGCTTCGGCGCGCGCAGCGGTGTGAAGGGTTCGAACCAGATCTGCAGTGTCCCCTGGCAGCGCTGCTCCTGAAAGACGACCTTCCAGTTCTCTGCGCGGATGCCGAGCACGTCGCAGTCGTCGGAGAAGTAGATCATCCCCCGGCGCGGACTCTTGTCGACCTCTCCGGTGAGATAGGGCACCAGGTTGTAGCCGTCGATGTGCACCTTGTACTCGGTCTGGCCGTCCGCGCCGGCCTTGTGGCCGGCCTTGAGCTTGTCGATGATGTCTGGATCGCCGGCCGCGGCCAGGAACGTCGGAAGCCAATCATGATGCTGCACAATCTCATTGGAGATACTACGGGGTTTGATCCTGCCGGGCCAGCGGATCAGTTCCGGAATGCGGAAGGCGCCCTCCCAGTTGGTCGCCTTCTCGCTGCGGAACGGGGTGGTCGCACCGTCCGGCCAGCTGTTGGCGTGCGGGCCGTTGTCGGTGGAGTAGATGACGATCGTGTCCTCGGCGATGCCGAGGTCATCCAGAGCGTTGAGCAACTGGCCGACGTTGCGGTCGTGGTCGATCATCGTGTCGTGGTACGGCGACTGCCAACGGCCGGCCTGACCAAGGCTCTCGGGCTTGGTATGGGTGCGAAAGTGCATGTGCGTCATGTTCATCCACACGAAGAACGGGGTGTCCGCCTCATGCTGGTGCTTGATGAAATCGATGCAAGCGCCGGTGGTCTCGTCATCGATGGTCTCCATCCGGAGCTTGGTCAGCGGGCCGGTGTCCTCGATGCGCTGCTTACCCACCGGACCGTAGCGCTCGTCGACCTCGCCGGAATCCTCTTCGGTGGCCCACGAGTGGATGACACCGCGCGGAAGCAACGCCCGCCGCAGCAGCGGGGCCTCCTCCTCGGTCGGGTAGTCGGCGTTCTCGGGTTCCTCCTCGGCGTTGAGGTGGTACAGGTTGCCGAAGAACTCGTCGAACCCGTGGGCTGTCGGCAGGTACTTGTTGAGATCGCCGAGGTGGTTCTTGCCGAACTGGCCGGTGGCGTATCCCATGGGCTTGAGCAGTTCGGCGATCGTCGGATCTTCCTTCTGCAGGCCGATGTCGACGCCGGGCATACCGACCTTGCTCATGCCGGTGCGGTACACGCTCTGGCCGGTGATGAACGAGGACCGGCCCGCGGTGCAGCTCTGTTCGCCATAGGAATCGGTGAAAAGCATTCCCTCGTCGGCGATCCGGTCGATGTTGGGCGTGGAGTATCCCATCATGCCCCGGCTGTAACAGCTCAGGTTCGAGATGCCGATGTCGTCGCCCCAAATGACCAGGATGTTCGGCTTGGATTCAGGCATGCGCAATTCCCTTTCCGAATTGTCGTGCCGCAGTTGTCAGGACGTCAGTCGGCTGCCAGGAACTCTTCGAGCTTTTTGACGATCTGGTCGATGCTGAAGCTCGCCGGCTCGTGTCGGGGCGCGCACTCCTTGAATGTGTCGAGGAATGCCGAGCACATCGCCGTCGCGTAGAAGACGAAGAAGTCGCGCCGCAGAAACCACTCGTAGTAGGTGTTCGAGGTGATATCGGCGTATTCCTAGGGGTCGGTGCGAAGGTTGAACAGCTTCGGTATCCGCAGCTCCGTGAACGGCTCGGCCCAGATCCGCAGTGTGGCCTGGCGGCGTAGTTCGGGAACACGATCTTCCCCGGCATGGCCGCCCCCTCGCCGATCGACGCCTGAGTCGAACCCTTCGAACCCTAGGCCGCTCGGGCGGTTCTGGTCATCGGATTGGGTAAGGAGTCAGCAGTTGGTCACCTGGCGTCGACTGCGTCGACATGGTCGCGGACGAGCGCGGGGTAACGGCCGCGTTCGGGGCGGAAGATGTCGTGCGGCGAGTCGACGAACTCGTGCAGCTTCCCCGCCGGGAACAGTCGCCGGTACCGGTCCCAGTCCGCATCGCTGACCACGGGGGTGTTGGGACTGCGGACGACCATCAGTGGAGGCTGCCACCGCGACAGCGGTTCCCAGAAGGACTGGGAACGCGCCGTGCGCAGCGTCGCCGTTGCCGCGTCGCGGTCGACACGTTCGCTCACCGGCGTTCCGCGCCAGCGTCCCTCGAGCAGGCCGACGATGACGTCATCGGACAACGTGATCTCTTCGGGCACGTAGTCACCGATCGCGATCGAACGCACCCGCTCGCGGTTGGCCAGCGCCCACGCCAGCGCGTAGGTGGTGCCGCGGGAGAACGTCATGAGGTGGACCGGACCCGTGGTGACGGCGTCGACGACGACGCCGACATCGTGGACGAGCGCATCTGAGTCGAAGGGACCCGACGGCGCGGAGCTGCGCCCGTGGCCCCGAAGCTCGACGACGACCGTCCTGCGTCCGAGTGCAGGCAGGATCCCGGTGTAGTCGTCGGCTACACAGGTGAAGCCCGGGACGAAGACGATGGGAGCGCCGCGGTCGTCCCCGCCCGAGTCGAGGAAACGGATGTGGGCGCCTTTTTGGTCGATGAAGTGGTCGATGACGTGGAACTGCGACATGGGCCTCCAATGGTCGTCATCACTTGATGACGACCCCGCAACGTCAGCCTGCCGGCGGCACCGGGGCGGCGGCCTGCACGGTGGGTCGGCCGGCTTCACTCTTCATCTGCTCGAAAAGGTCGACGTAGTACGGCAGGCATTCGGCCATGGCTTGTTCGGTGCTGAACAGTGGCTCATACCCGAGATCGCGGCGGGCCTTGCCGATCGAGAAGTAGTTGTTCAGGTAAAGCCGTTCCACCGCAAGCGGTTCGACCAGCGGCTCGCGGATGCCGTACTTGAAGTGCAACCACTGCCAGCAGGTCATCGCCCTGTGCACCAGCTTTCCGGGCACCCGGATGTCGGGCAGTTTGCCGCCGCAGGCCGCGACCACGGGGCGCGCGAACTCGAACATGTTGAGCGGTTCGCCGTCGTTGATGAAGTACGCCTGACCTGGGGCCGTCCCGCCGGGGACCAGATGCTCGGCGGCGAGGATGAATCCGTGAATCAGGTTGCCCACATAGGAATTGTCGAGCTTGATGTTCCTGTTGCCGACGAGCACCTTCACGTGTCCGGCCAGGACATTCTCGAACACCTTGCGGAACATCGTCTGATCGCCGCGGCCCCAGATGCCGCTGGGCCGGATCGAGCAGGTGAGCATGCCGTGCTCACCGTTCTGGCTCAGCACGAACTGTTCGGCGATGACCTTGGTCTCGGTGTAAAGATCGTTGAAACGGGTTGTATAGGGCAGATTTTCGTCACCATTGACGATGTCCTGGCCGCCCATGACGACGCTGTTGGACGCGGTGTAGACGAAGCGCTGCACCCCGGCGGACTGCCCGGCGTGGACGAGGTTCTTGGTGCCCTCGACGTTCACCGCGAAACTGCGCTGCCGGTACTCCTCGGTGACCGACGCGCCGCCCATCAGGTCGATGATCGCCGCGGTGTGGATGACGGTGTCGATCCCGTCGACCGCGGTGGCGACGTCGGCGACGTCGGTGATGTCGCCGACGACCGCCTGGAGTCGGGGGTGGGCCGGCAGCGGCGACGGGACCCGGTCGAACGAGCGCACCTCCAGGCCGCGGTCGAGAAGCGCGGTGACCAGGTTGGCGCCCACGAACCCGGAGCCCCCGGTGACCAGGACGCGTCCGAGGTCAGTCTGCAGCGATGCATCACCCATCCCGGCAGACTAACTGAAACGTGTTCCAATTTCGAGGTCTCGACGGTCCGAGGGGCGCCGGATCACCTCTCGTCGTCGTCGCTGACCGCCAGGGCCTTCTCCACCCGCGCGCGGGCGCCGGCTAAGTGCTCTTCACAGCGTTTCGCCAGCTGTTCGCCGCGTTCCCATAACTTCAGCGACGCATCGAGGTCCAGGCCGCCGTGCTCGAGGCGCTCCACGACCTCGATCAGTTCGTCGCGTGCCTCCTCGTACCCGAGTTCACTAATAGGCTTCATCATTGCTTATCACCGCTCCTCCGCTGCCTTCGCTGATCGCTGTCACGGCCCCGTCGGCCACCCGGATGCGCAGCCGGGCCCCCGCCGGCGCGTCGGCCACCGAATGCAGCACGTGCGGAGCCCCGTCTTCGGGGACGGCCTGCACCACGGCGTAGCCGCGCGCCAGCGTGGCCGCCGGCCCCAGGGTGGTCAGCCGCGCCGCCAGATGCCCGATGCGG
>NZ_BCRS01000032.1 GCF_001552715.1 Mycolicibacterium vaccae NBRC 14118 = CIP 105934
CGCGGTCGACATCGAGATCGTCCCGCAGGCCCGCTCGATCGAGTCGCCCGAGTTCGCGGCCCGCCTGGCCGCGGCCAAACGCAGGTAGCTCACAGGTCCAGCAGCGCCAGCTCCGGCGCCTCGATGAGCGACCGCAGTTCGCCGAGGAACGCCGCCGCCTGCGCGCCGTCGGCGATCCGGTGGTCGAACGCGCACGTCAGCGTCATGGTGGGGCGAGCCACCACTGCACCGTCGACCACCACCGCGCGCGGCTTCAGTGCGCCCATGCCGAGGATCGCCGCCTCGGGATGGTTGATGACGGGAATCCCGTCGTCGAGTCCGAGCGCCCCGAAGTTCGACACGGTGAACGTCGACCCTTGCAGCTCACCGGGTTTGACGGTGCCGTTCCGCGCGGCGGCGATCAGCCTGTCGACCTCGACGGCGAGTTGGCGGGTGGTCCGGTTCTGTGCATCGACGACGACCGGCACCAGCAGGCCTCGTGGCGCGGCCACACCGACGCCGAGATGGACCGCGTCGTGGACGTGGACACGCGGACCCTCGACGGTGTCCATCCAGGTCGAGTTCAGCACCGGGTGGCGCCGCAGCGCGACGACCAGCAGGCGAAGCACGAGCACGAACGGCGTGACGGTATCGGCGCCCGCTTCGGCGAGCCGGTCGCGAAGCCGCAGCAGCCCGGTCCCGTCGACCCCGACGGAAGCGGTCGCGTCAGGAATCTCCCTACGCGACAACGCCATTCGCCGTGCCATCTCCAGCCGCACGCCGGTGACCGCGACGGGCTCCTGCCGCGGGGCGTCGACCGCGGCGAGGACGTCGCCGCGGGTCACGATGCCCTCGGGTCCCGAGCCCTCGATCCGCGTCAGGTCCACCCGGTGCTCGGCGGCCAGTTTGCGCACCGGGGGTTTGGCCCTGGCCCGGCGCCGGCTGCCGTCCATCGTGTCGTCGGCACCGTAGCCGACCAGCACCGGCGTGCGCGGCGGGCCCGTCGACGTCGACGACGGCGGGTCGCTCACCGCACTGTCTGTCCGGATGCGCACCAGCACCGAGCCGACGGGCAGCGTCTGGCCTTCTGCGCCACCGAGTTCGGTGATGCGACCGGCATACGGGCTGGGAATCTCCACCTGCGCCTTGTTGGTCTCCACGGTGCACAACGGCTGGTTGAGCTCGACCTCGTCACCGACGGCGACGTCCCACTGCGTGATCGTGGCCTCTTCCAGGCCTTCACCGAGGTCGGGGACCAGGAAATCCTGCACGGCGCTCATGGCCGGCTCATCGCGTTGTCGACGCAGTCGAGCAGCCGATCCACCCCGGGCAGCCACAGCTTCTCCAGCCGCGCCGGTGGATACGGCGTGTCGAATCCGGTGGCGCGAAGCACCGGCGCCTCCAGGTCGTAGAAGCACTCCTCCTGAATCCGCGCCGCCAGCTCCGCGCCGAATCCCAGCGTGCGTGAACCCTCGTGCATCACGACCGCTCGGCCGGTCCTGCGGACCGACGCGGCAACGGTGTCGAAGTCCAGCGGGTTCAACGAACGCAGGTCGACGACTTCCAGACTCGACGGACACATGTCGGCGGCGTTCAGCGCCGTGGCCACCAGCGGTCCGTAGGTGATCACGGTGACGTCGTCGCCGCGGCGCCTGACCTCGGCACGCCCGATCGGCGGCGCCGGATTGCCGGTATCCACCACATCTTTGGCCCAGTAGCGGCGCTTGGGCTCCAGATAGATCACCGGGTCGCGACTTGCGATGGCGTACCGCAGCAGCCAGTACGCGTCGGTCGGTGTCGACGGGACCACCACCTTCAAGCCCGCCGTATGCAGCCAGTGCGTCTCGGTCGACTCCGAATGGTGTTCCACCGCACCGATTCCGCCGAACGACGGGATGCGCACCGTCACCGGCATGTCGATCTCACCGCGGGTCCGCATGCGGTACTTCGCCAGGTGGCTGACCATCTGGTCGAACGCCGGGGCGGCGAAACCGTCGAACTGGATCTCCGGTACCGGGACCAAACCGCGGATCGCCATGCCGACCGCGATGCCGATGATCGCCGACTCGGCCAGCGGGGTGTCGAAACATCTTTGCGCGCCGAAGGTCTCGGTCAGGCCCTCGGTGACCCGGAAGACACCGCCGAGGGTGGCGACGTCCTCACCGAAGACCAGCACCCGCGCGTCGGCACGCATCGCGTCGTGCAGCGCGCGGTTGACGGCCTGCGCCATGGACATCGGCGCGATCCGCTGCGCATCCGGCTCGGGCACGTCGTCGTCGTCGAAACCCAGGGGCCGCTCGATCAGTTGCGTCATCTCAGGACTCCTTCGCCAGCTCGGCCAGCAGCTCGTCGCGCTGCCGCGCCAGATCGGGGGTGATGTCGTGATAGACGGTGTCGAACACCTCGACGATGTCGATATCGGGTTCGTTGATCACCGCATCGCGCAGCTCGGACCGCATTCGCTGCGCGCGGTGCGCGATCCGCTCCTCCAGGCGCTGTGTCCACACCTCGCCGCGCTGCAGGTAGGTGCGGTACCGGGTGATCGGATCCCTAGCGCGCCAACGTTCCACGTCTTCGGCCGGCCGGTACCTCGTCGGGTCGTCGGAGGTGGTGTGCGGGCCCATCCGGTAGGTCACCGCCTCGATGAACGTGGGCCCGCCACCCTCGCGCGCCCGGGCGGCGGCCTGTTCCATCACCGCATAGCAGGCCAGCACGTCGTTGCCGTCGACCCGCACCCCGGGCATGCCGTACCCGATGGCCCGATGCGCCAGTGTGGGGCCCGCATGTTGCCGCTCGACCGGCACGGATATGGCCCACTGGTTGTTCTGCACGAAGAAGACGCAGGGCGCCCGGAACACCGCGGCAAGGTTCAGCGCCTCGTGGGCGTCGCCCTCCGAGGTTGCGCCGTCGCCCAGGAACGCCACCGTCACCGAGTCCTCGCCCAGCTGCCGGGCGGCCATCGCCGCGCCGACGGCGTGCAGGCCGTGGGTGCCGATCGGGATGGACACCGGCGCCACGCACTTGTCGGTGAAGCCGAGGCCACCGTGCCAGCGGCCGCGCCACAACGCCCCCAGCTGGGCCGGTGCGATCGCGCGCAGCAGGAACGCGCCGAGCTCGCGGTACTGGGGGAACAGCCAGTCGGTCTTGCGCAGGCACGCCGCGGCGCCGACCTGGGCGGCTTCCTGCCCGCGACATGAGGCGAACAGCGCCAGCTCGCCCTGTCGTTGCAGGTTGACGAACTCGGTGTCGATTTCGCGGGTGAGGACCATGCACTCGTAGAGCCAGGCCAGTGTCTCGGGTGGGAGGTCTCTGCGGTACCTGGCCTCGGGGGTCGGGGCACCGTCGGGCGCCACCAGTTGAATCGGCTCGCCGAACTCAGAGAGCGCCGACCGTCCCGCCATACCGCCTCCTAGGGTCACTGACGGCGGATCGCGCCGTCAGACGACTGAGGTGCTCAGAGCAGCGGCGGGAGAGCTGGACCCCTGGTGTGGGGCTGCCGGCCGGGCGCCTGGGTGTGGCACCCGTTCGACGACGTGCTGTGCTCGCCGTTGCACTGGGGCACCCCTATTATGCCGACGAACTGTGAACCGGACCACACACGCCGCGGCGCGCGTCGCCGCGTCCCGCCCGTCAGAAGGAAACGCCTGATGCCCGACGCCACCACTCCACCCCGCCCGCGGCCTGGTCTGCTCACCTCGGTGACGAGGAAGTCGGCAGCCGCCTGCGCCGTGGCGCTACTGCTGGCGATCGGGCTGGCGGCTCCGTCGTCGGCGACCGGCGCGATGTGCGTGACGTTCATCCGCCACGCCGAGTCGGCCGGCAACGCGTCGGGTTTGATCGACACCTCGACACCGGGACCGACCCTGACCCCGGTGGGCACCCAGCAGGCGCAGAACGTGGCGTCCACGCTGGGCGACGCGCATTTCGACAGCCTCTACGCCTCGACGATGGTGCGGACGCAACGGACTGCGGCACCCCTGTCGGAGAAGCTCGGCCTGCCCGTCCAGGTCCTCGACGGTCTGCAGGAGATCGAAGCCGGGGTGTTCGAGTACACCCCCGAGCGGGCCGCCGCACAGGGCTACGGCCAGTACCCGGTCGCGTGGGCACTGCAGAATCAGCGCAACCTGCGCATCCCCGGGTCCATCGACGGGAACGAGTTCGACGCCAGGATGGACTCGGCGCTACAGACGATCTGGGACAACGGAGACCGCGACGCCGCCGTGTTCTCGCACGGCGCCGCGATCATGTTCTGGACCATGATGAACATCGACACCCTGACACCGGAGCAGAAGATCGACCTGCTCACCACCGCCCCGCTGGCCAACACCGATCACGTCGTCGTCGAGGGCACCCCCGCGACCGGGTGGACATTGGTGAACTGGAACGGCCGGCCGGTCAGCCCCGAACCGGGTTGCGGCCAGACGGGCTAGGGGGCCAGCGCCACGATGCGTTCGGCGCGCCGCAGCACCGGCATGTCGACCATCTGGCCCTCGTACTGGAACACCCCGCGCTGCGTGCGCGCCGCGTCGAGAACGCGCCGGGCCCAGTCGACCTCGCCGTCGGTCGGGGTGTACCCGGCGCGGATCACCGCCACCTGCGACGGGTGGATGGCGACCTTGACGTCGAACCCGACCGCGACGGCGTCGTCGACCTCGCCGCGCAGCCCGTCGGGGTTCTTGATGTCCAGGTACACCGAGTCCAGCGCCAGCCGACCGTAAGCCTTGGCGGCCAGCAGCGTCTGAGAGCGCACATGGCGGGCCACCTCGCGGTACGAACCGTCGGGGTAGCGGTTGGCCGTCCCGCCCAGCACCGCGAAAAGGTCTTCGGCACCCCACATCAGCGCGTATGCGTTGTCCACCCGAGCCAGATCGACGACGTTGAGCGCGCCGAGCGGGGTCTCGATGAGCACGATCACCTCGTGTGGCGCCAACGCGGAAACCTGTTCGGGGGTTTCGGTTTTTGCCAGCATCACCGTGGTGTAGGGCGTGCGGGCCAGCGCCGCCAGGTCGAGTTCGTGGTCGTCGGTGCCGGCCGGGTTGACCCGCACCACGGTGCGCGTCGGATCCAGCTGCGTCGTCACCAGCGCCTCGCGGGCGGCCGCGCGGTCCTTGGCGGCGACGCCATCCTCCAGATCGAGGATGACGACATCGGCTGCCGCGGCGGCCTTTTCGAACCGTTCCGGCCGGTCGGCCGGGCAGAACAACCAGGCGGGGCCCGCTGTCAGCGCCATCGTCACTCCCCCTCGGGGCGCTTGCGCACCATCGTCTTGCGCGAGGCCGTGGCCACGACGTCGCCGTGCTGGTTGCGTCCGGTGTGGGCGAAGGTCACGATGCCCTCGCCCGGGCGGCTCTTGGACTCCCGCTTGTCGACGACCTCGGTCTCGGCGTACAACGTGTCGCCGTGGAACAGCGGCTTCGGGAAGGCCACCTCGCCGAAGCCGAGGTTGCCGACGATGGTGCCCTGCGTCAGCTGGGCCACCGACAACCCGACCAGCGTCGAGAGCGTGAACATCGAGTTGACCAGACGCTGGTTGAACGGCGGCAACGCATCCGAGAACGCGGCATCCAGGTGCAGCGCCTGGGTGTTCATCGTCAGGGTGGTGAACAGCACGTTGTCGGCCTCGGTGATCGTGCGGCCCGGGCGGTGCTGGTAGAGCACGCCGGTCTCGAACTCCTCGAACCACAGCCCACGCTGGACGACCACCCGCTTGCCACTCGGGGCCTGATCGTTCGTTCCACTCGGGGCCTGATCGTTCGTTCCACTCGGGGCCTGATCGTTCGCTCCGCTCGGGGCCTGATCGTTCGCTCCGCTCACAGCCCCAGCTCCCGCCCGATCAGCATCAACTGCACTTCGGTTGTGCCCTCGCCGATTTCGAGGATCTTGCTGTCGCGGTAATGCCGCGCGACGGGGTACTCGTTCATGAACCCGTAGCCACCGAAGATCTGCGTGGCGTCGCGTGCGTTGTCCATCGCAGCCTCGCTGGAGACCAGCTTGGCCACCGCGGCCGCCTTCTTGAACGGCTTGCCTGCCAACATCAGCGCGGCCGCGTCGTAGTAGGCCGCGCGCGCGGCGTGCGCCCTGGCCTCCATCCGCGCGATCTTGAACGCGATCGCCTGGTTCGCGCCGATCGCCCGGCCGAACGCCTGACGTTCCTTGGCGTACTTGACGCTTTCGTCCACACATCCCTGGGCGGCACCGACCGACAGTGCTGCGATCGCGATGCGTCCCTCGTCGAGGATGCGCAGGAAATTGGCGTAGCCGCGCCCGCGCTCGCCGAGCAGATTCTCCTGCGGCACCCGCACGTCGTCGAAGCTCAGCGGATGGGTGTCCGAGGCGTTCCAGCCGACCTTGTTGTAGGCCGGTTCGGCGGTGAACCCCGGCGTCGGCACCGGCACCAGGATCGCCGAGATCTCTTTCTTGCCATCGCTTTCCCCGGTCACCGCGGTCACCGTCACCAGTTTGGTGATGTCGGTTCCGGAGTTGGTGATGAACTGCTTGCTGCCGTTGATCACCCAGTGACCGTCGTCGAGTTTGGCGGTGGTCTTCGTGGCACCGGCGTCACTGCCGCCCCCGGCTTCGGTCAAGCCGAACGCGCCCAGGGCTTTTCCACTGGCCAGCAGCGGCAGCCACTCCTGCTTCTGGGATTCGTTGCCGAAGCGGTAGACCGGCATCGCACCCAGCGACACCCCGGCTTCGAGCGTGATCGCCACGCTCTGGTCGACCTTGCCGAGCTCTTCGAGCGCCAGGCACAGCGCGAAGTAGTCGCCGCCCATGCCGCCGTACTCCTCGGGGAACGGCAGCCCGAACAGCCCCATCTCGGCCATCCCGGACACCACTTCGTACGGGAAGGAGTGCTCCTCGTCGTGCTTGGCCGCCACCGGCGCCACCACGCTCTGCGCGAAGTCCCGCACGGTCTTGGCCAACTGCTCGTAATGGTCGGGAAGGGTCCCGGTGGCCAGGAAATCTGTCATGACTGCGACTCCTCGATTGCCGTTATCCGGGCCAGCACCTGACCCACTTTCACCTGTTCACCCGCGCCGACCAGCAGGTCGACCACCCCGTCGACGGGGGCGGACAGCGCGTGCTCCATCTTCATCGCCTCGACGGTGACCACCACCGTGCCCGCCGACACCGTCGCCCCGTCCTCGACCCCGACGGCCACCACGGCCCCCGGCATCGGGCTGGTGAGTTCGGCGTCGCCGCTGTGCACATCGTCCGCCCGCACCGGCGCTTCCCGCACCTCTTCGACCATCTGCACCCGGCCTGCGCGGGCCAGCCAGATCTGTCCGCCCGTACCCGCGGCCAGGTACTCGGTGCGCACCCCGTCGACGGTGACCACCAACCGGTCCCCGGTCACCGCGGCGCTCAGGGTCCGGCTGTCACCGCCCTCCACGGTGGCCGTCGCGTCGTCGGGGGTGCCGGTGAGCCAGACGTGGTCGGTCCGCTCCCCGGCGCGCAGCCGGACCGGCGTCGGGGCGCGGCCGGCGATCCGCCACCCCGAGGGCACCTCCCACGGACTGGACGGCGCCGCCGGCCACGACCGCAGCCAGCGGTAGGCAGCCGCGGCGATCAGCTCGTCGTCGGTGGCCGTTGCGGCCATGAAATCGGGCAGCCGCCGGTCCAGGAGTCCGGTGTCGAGATCTCCCGCGATCACGTCGGGGTCGGCGAGCAGGAAGCGCAAGAACTCGACGTTGGTGGTCAGCCCCAGCACCGCGGTGTCGGCGAGCGCCTTGTCGAGAGCGCGCAACGCGCCCGCGCGGTCGTCGGCGTGGGTGATCACCTTGGCCAGCATCGGGTCGTAATCGCTGCCGACGACGGTGCCGCGGGTGATGCCGGAATCGACCCGCACACCGGGGCCGGACGGTTCACGCAGCCCGATGACGTCACCGCCGGTGGGCAGGAAGCCGCGGGCCGGGTCCTCGGCGTACACGCGGGCCTCGATGGCGTGACCGTCGAGTCGGATGTCGTCCTGGACGACCGGCAGCTTCTCCCCCGCGGCGACACGCACCTGCAACGCGACCAGGTCCAGGCCGGTGACCATCTCGGTGACCGGGTGTTCCACCTGCAGCCGGGTGTTCATCTCCATGAAGAAGAACTCGTCGGGTCGGTCGGCGGAGACGATGAACTCGACCGTGCCGGCCCCGGCGTAGTCCACGCTGCGCGCGGTGTCGCAGGCGGCGGCGCCGATGCGGGCCCGGGTCTGCGGGTCCAGCAGCGGTGACGGGGCCTCCTCGATGACCTTCTGGTGCCTGCGCTGCAGGCTGCACTCGCGCTCACCGAGGTGGACCACGTTGCCGTGGGTGTCGGCAAGCACCTGCACCTCGATGTGCCGCGGGTTGAGCACGAACCGTTCCAGGAACAGGGTGTCGTCGCCGAATGCCGAGGCGGCTTCGCGGCGCGCGCTGGCCAGTGCGGCAGGCAGCTCGGCCGCGTCGTGCACGACGCGCATGCCCTTGCCGCCGCCCCCGGCGGAGGGTTTGACCAGCACCGGGAAGCCCACCTCGGCCGCACCGGAGATCAGGTCGTCGTCGGTGAGTCCGGGACGGGACACACCGGGAACCACAGGTACGCCGAAGGCCGAGACGGCCGCCTTCGCCGAGATCTTGTCGCCCATCGTCTGGATCGCGGACACCGGCGGACCGATGAACACGATCCCGGCGGCGCCCAGCGCGTCGGCGAATTGCGCGTTCTCCGAGAGGAATCCGTACCCGGGGTGCACTGCCTGAGCGCCTGTGCGGCGAGCGGCGTCGAGCAACGCGTCGATCGACAGGTAACTCTGACGGGCCGGTGCGGGCCCGATGCGCACAGCCACGTCAGCCTCGGCGACATGGCGGGCGCCGGCATCGGCGTCGCTGAACACGGCAACCGAACGAATCCCCATGGCGCGTAACGTGCGGATCACCCGTACCGCGATCTCGCCGCGGTTGGCGACCAGGACGGTGTCGAAGAGGTTGTCGGTCATGGGGCTCACATCCTGAAGACGCCGTAGGACACCGGCTCCAGGGGCGCCTGGGCGGTCACCGAAAGTGCCAATCCGACAACGGTTCTGGTATCCGCGGGGTCGATGACGCCGTCGTCCCAGAGTCGCGCGGTCGAGTAGTAGGGGTTGCCCTGGTCCTCGTACTGGGCGCGGATCGGCGCCTTGAACGCCTCTTCCTCCTCGGGCGTCATGTCCCCGCGGACGGTGGCCAGCACCGAGGCGGCCTGCTCGCCCCCCATCACCGAGATGCGGGCGTTGGGCCACATCCAGAGGAAGCGCGGCGAGTAGGCGCGCCCGCACATCGAGTAGTTCCCGGCGCCGTACGAGCCCCCGATCACCACCGTCAGCTTCGGCACCCGCGCGCAGGCCACCGCGGTGACCATCTTGGCGCCGTGCTTGGCGATGCCGCCCGCCTCGTAGTCGCGACCGACCATGAACCCGGAGATGTTCTGCAGGAACAACAACGGGACCACCCGCTTGTCGCACAGCTCGATGAAGTGCGCCCCCTTGACCGCGGACTCCCCGAACAGCACGCCGTTGTTGGCGACGATGCCGACGGGGTGGCCGTGGATCCGTGCGAACCCGGTGACCAGCGTGGTGCCGTAGTCGGCCTTGAACTCGGCGAACTCACCGCCGTCGACGATGCGGGTGATCACCTCGTGCACGTCGTAGGGCACCCGGGAGTCGACCGGGACAACGTCGTAGAGCTCGGTCTGATCGGCCACCGGCGCCACCGTCGGCGTGATCTCCCACGGGGCGGGCGCCTTCGGGGCCAGAGTGCCGACGATGGTGCGCACGATGCGCAGCGCGTCGCGGTCGTCGTGGGCCAGATGGTCGGTCACCCCGGAGACCTTGGAGTGCAGGTCTCCGCCGCCGAGCTCTTCGGCGGTCACGACCTCGCCGGTGGCGGCCTTCACCAGCGGCGGCCCACCGAGGAAGATGGTGCCCTGATTGCGCACGATCACGGCCTCGTCGCTCATCGCGGGAACGTAGGCGCCGCCGGCGGTGCACGAACCGAGGACCGCGGCGATCTGCGCTATTCCGTTGGCGCTCATGGTCGCCTGGTTGTAGAAGATGCGGCCGAAGTGTTCACGGTCGGGGAACACCTCGTCCTGGCGCGGCAGGAACGCACCGCCGGAGTCGACCAAATAGATGCACGGCAGCCGGTTCTGTAGTGCGATCTCCTGAGCACGCAGGTGCTTCTTGACGGTGACCGGGTAGTAGGTACCGCCCTTGACCGTGGCGTCGTTGGCCACGATCATGCATTCGCGTCCGGAGACCCGCCCGATCCCCGCGATCATGCCCGCACCGGGGCACTCGTCGTCGTACATGCCGTCGGCGGCCAGTGCCGCCAGTTCCAGGAACGGGCTGCCCGGATCGAGCAGTCCGTCGACGCGGTCGCGCGGCAGGAGCTTTCCACGGCTGACGTGGCGCTCGCGTGCGCGTTCGGGCCCGCCGAGCGCCGCCACGGCGAGCTTGCCGCGCAGCTGGTCGACCAGCGCGACATGGCTGTCCCGGTGAGATGTCCGCGCTGCCATCGCTGAACCGCCTTATAGTTAATGACGACTAACCGGATGATATGTTAATCACCATTAACTGACGATGTCCAGCACCGGCGGGAGGTGTCACCAATGACGTCCACCGACGCGTCCTCTCCGCGCAGCCGGGCCAAATCCGATCGGCGCAGTCAGCTGGTCGCCGCCGCGGAGCGGCTGTTCGCCGAGCACGGCTATCTCGCGGTGCGACTGGAGGACATCGGGGCGGCCGCCGGGGTCAGCGGGCCCGCGATCTACCGGCACTTCCCCAACAAGGAAGCGCTACTGGTGGAGCTGTTGGTGGGCATCAGCACCCGGCTGCTGGCCGGGGCCACCCAGGTGGCCACCGAAGCCGGTGACGCCGACACCGCGCTGGAGAACCTGGTGGACTTCCATCTCGACTTCGCGTTCGGCGAACCAGATCTCATCCGGATACAGGATCGCGACCTGGGCAGCCTCCCGGCGGCCGCCAAGCGGCAGGTCAGGCGTAAGCAGCGCGAGTATGTCGAGATATGGGTCGAGGTGTTGCGCCGCCGCACCCCGCAACTGTCCGAGGCCGACGCCCGGTTGATGGCGCACGCGGCGTTCGGCCTGCTGAACTCGACGCCGCACGGCGTCAAACCCGGTCTCACGAGTTCGGCCGAGGCCGGCCCGCGTACCGTCCTCAAAGCGATGACGATCGCGGCGCTGACCTCGGCCGAACTACGGTCTTAGGGTGAAACCCCCCGCAGGGGGCTAATACCAGACTTTTCTGCCACCGACGGGCCGGCCGACGGAGCCGAGCACCCAGAACACGGCGCCGATCACGAGCAAGACCACACCGATGTAGGTGAGGATCGAGATACCGAAAATAAGACCCAGGATCAGCATAATCGCGCCCAGGACGATCATGGTCACTCTCTTCCTTTTGGTGGTGTTATTCAGTTTCCTGCGTCAGTGATGTCACTGACTGGGTTGCGGAACGTTGCAATCCGTCACCTTCGGATTCACGCCCGCGTAGTTCAACGGGCCCGCCACGACTGTCAGCGCGATGCTTCCAGCTGTGGCGCAATTGGTTTCGCCACCGGTGAAGTAATCGCGTTGATAGGCAGCGAACACGCCGATCAACAACCAGACGAGCACAATGACGCCGAGAGCGCCTCGCATGCCATGCCTCCTCCGTCTGCGCGACCTTGTGGCGCGCAGCAGAGTTTTACCCCGAAGAAAATTGCGGCAAACCTCGCGGCGTCAGGTCATTCGGCGAAAGCGTCGCACAGCCACTCAACCATTGCTTTTCGCAGCACGGCGCGGTTCTCGCGTTTGTCGATCTCGTGGCCGTCGTCGTCGAAGGTCAGCAGTTGCACCGGGCGGCCCAGCTCGGTCAGCGCGTCGTACATCTGCCGTGACTCCGCAGGCGGCACGTTGGTGTCGTTGAGCCCGTGCACGAGAAGCAGCGGTGCGGTGACCTTGTGGGCGCGCGGCAACGGGGACAGCCGGTCGAGTAGATCCTGATCGCTGACCGGGTGGCCGTACTTCGGGTAGGCGGCCGCGGCGATCCACTGCTCAGTGCTGCGATACCACGTGTTGAGGTCGCTCATGCCGCAGATGCTGATCCCCGCGGCGAACTCGTCGGGGTGGAACGCCAACGCCGCCTGGGTCAGGTAGCCGCCGTAGGACCAACCGCAGCACGCCACCCGGCCCTCGGGCGCGTGGCCGTTGCCCACCAGGAAGCGCGCGGCGTCGGCGACGTCGTCGATCGCGGCGAACCGGCGCTCGCGGTCGTCGGCGTGCATGAAGGACCGGCCGAATCCGCCGGAGCCGCGCACGTTGGGGAGGAAGACACAGATGCCCTCGTCCAGCAGCGCCGGGAAGAACTCGTTGTAGCCGGGCCTGCCCTGCCCCTCGGGGCCGCCGTGCAGGAACAGCATCGCGCCGATCGTCTCCACGCCCTCGGGGGGCCGGAACAACCACCCGCTGAACGCCAGGCCGTCGCGGGCGATGATCGTCTCCAGCGTGGGGTCGGCCGACACCGGGCCGCTGCTGGGTTCGCGGTCCACCAGCTGCCACTCACCGGTGCGCGGATCGACCAGCTCGACCGTCGGTGGATTCGACGGACCCTCAACCGTCACCGCCAGCATCGACCCGCCCGCGCTGATGCTCAACTCGCTGGCCACCATGCCCGGCAGCGGAATCGGTTCCTTGAGGGTCTCGTCCGCGTACTCCAGGATCTGTAATTCGCTGGCGCCGTGCAGATTCCACAACATCGCCACCGTCGACAGGTCGTCGCTGACGGTGAACTCGTCGAGTTCGTAGCCCGGCCGCTCGGCCAACACGTGATAGGAGACGCCGTCCGCGGTCACGGTCACCTCGAGCAGACGCGCGTGCTGGGCGCCGTTCTCACTGCGGATCAGCGCCCGCACATATCCTTCGGTGCTGTTGAGCCCGTACTCCTTGGCCGGATGGTAGAGCTCGGTGATCTCGCCCTCGGGGCCGGACCGCAACCGACGCGGACTGTGGTCGTCGAGGATGACACCGGTGTCGGTGGTCGAGCCCGGATCGTATGGCAGCAGCGCGGTCTCGGTGAGTCCGCGCAGCATGATCAGGTCGCGGTAACCCCGTGGACCCACCCGCACCAGCGACGCCCCGCACCAGGAGTCGACGAGCCGGCCGCCCGAACGCCGGTCGAGCACCGTGACCGGGCCGCCTTCCGGGTCGAGCAGACACGAGCTGCCCACTCCGTCCTCGCCGGTGAGGATCGCCGCCACCTGGGAGCCGTCCCAACCGATGAGCTCCGCGGTGCCTTCCACCCCGGACGGCCAGCTGTCGATCCTGCGCGCAGCGCGGTCGTCGGGATCGGTTGTGACGACCCAGATCTGACTTCGGGTGCCGCCCTCGGGCGCGACCTGGCACGCCAGCCAGTGGCCGTCGGCCGAGTGCATGACACGCGTGACCGGGCCGACGACGGGCAGCTCGACATCGCGCGACGAGCTCGCCCGCCACCCGAGCAGGAACCGCTGCACCGCCCTGGGGTATCCGCGGTCGTCGACCAGATGGGCGAACGCGGTGGCGTCAGGAGACATCGACGCGCCGTAGATCCGGCGTACCTGTTCTGCCACGGTTCCCGATTGTGCACGGTCAGCGGCGGCCATGGGGTACGGGCCGGTGCCGGGACGCACTGAGCGCTCGCACAGGTACCCTGCAGCCATGAGGTGGTCATGACGGAGTCACCGTGGGGCCGCGGACGTGAGGAGCAGTCTGGCTGGGGCGGACGTGAGGAGCGATCTGGCTGGGGCGGACGTGAGGAGCAGTCTGGCTGGGGCGGACGTGAGCAGTCCGGTAATCCCGGCTACCCCGGCCACCCGGGCTACTCCGACCCCGCATACGCCAGCCAGACGCCGTACGGCCAGCCCTATCAGCCGCCCTCGGCGCCGCAGCCCACCGAACGCCTCCCGGTCTACTCGCCGTACGGATACGACCCGTACGCGACGGGGCAGTATCCGCCACAGCCACCGCCCGGTCCGGGTGACGAGCAGCCCCCGAAGGACCCGAAGCCGCCGCGGTGGCTCTGGGTAGTCGCGGGTGTGGCGGTGCTCATGGTCATCGGGCTGGTGATCGCGCTGGTGATCGTCAAAAGCTCGCAGCAACAGACGGTGGTGGCGCCGCTGCCTGCGGCCCCGGAGCCGTCGTTCACCACCCAGACCCCCCACGACGACGTCGCGCACGCCGACCACCCGGACGACCACGCCGGTGCTGCCCGCCCCGACTGGGCCGTCCACGTCACCCACGGCGCCGACGGTGCCGGGCGCCACCGACGCCGTCGTCTACACGGTCGAGGGAAGCGGACGGGCCATCAACATCACCTATGTCGACACCGGTGGGCTGCTGCAGACCGAGTTCAACGTGATGCTGCCGTGGAGTAAAGAGGTCGCCCTCCCCCAGCCCGCGGAGGAGTCGGCGAGCATCAGCATCATCAACGTCGGCCGCGAGGTGACCTGCTCGATCACTGTCGACGGCGCGCAACTGGATCAGCGCACCGGCGCCGGCCTGACCATCTGCACTCCCCGGCGCTAACCGATCGGCGGACGCCCCGGGGCGCGTACCGGCAGGAAGAGCAGCAGGCCGAGCACCAGCACCACGAGCAGACCGCCCATGCCCGCCCGCTGGCTGTCGAAGACGTCGATGAACACCGAGAACAGCCACGGCGCCAGGAACGTCGCGGCACGACCGGCCATCGTGTACAGCCCGAACGTCACGCCTTCCTTGCCGGGGGCGCACAGCCGCAGCATCAGGGTCCTGGCCGAGGACAGCGTCGGGCCGATGAACAGGCACAGCAGCAGACCGCACGCCCAGAAGGCCGCCGCGCCCGACTGCGTCATCATCACCACGCCCACGACGATCATCGCGGTCAAAGACCCCACGATGACGGGCTTGGAGCCCACCTGGTCGTCGACCCGGCCGCCGACCACCGCGCCGAGGGCCGCCACCACGCAGGCAGCGACACCGAACAACAGCACGTCGGCCTGCGAGACCCCGTAGACGGTCACCCCGAGCACCGCGCCGAAGGTGAAGATCCCGGTGAGCCCGTCGCGGAACACTGCACTCGCGCCGAGGTAGTAGACGAAGTTCCGGTCGCGTCGCCATTCGCCGCGCACCTCGGTCCACAGACGGCGGTAGGCGCCGGCGAACCCCACCCGCTCAGCCGGGTCGTGCGCCGGGGCACGCGGCACCGAGATCAGCAGCGGAAGCGCGAACAGCGCGAACCACGCGGCGACCAGCAGCATGGCCGCCCGCACGTTCTGTCCGTCGTCGACAGGCAGTCCCAGCAGGCCGCGGGTGTCCCCGTCACCTGCGATGAATCCGAGGTACACCACCAGCAGGGCCAGCACACTGCCGAAATACCCCAGCGCCAAACCGATTCCAGAGATCCGCCCGGATGTCGCCGGGGTCGACAGCTCGCGCAGCATCGCGTTGTAGGGCACGGTCGCCAGCTCGCTGCAGGCCGCGGTGCACGCAAGCAGCACCAGACCGGGCCACAGGTACCGGTGGTCGTCGCGGATCAGGCTCATCGACGCGGTCAGCAGCACGACCAACCCCGTCAGCAGCGCCAGCGCGCGGCGGCGCCGGGCAGGCGCGTTGACCCAGACCCCGGTCACCGGTGCGAGGAGCGCCACCACCAGGCCCGCCAGCGCCAGGGCACGGCCCAGCCAGCTCGCCGGGCTGGTGTCGCCAGGCAGGTCGTCGCCGACCGTGGCGGTGAGGTACACGGTGAAGACGAACGTGATCACGATCGCATTGATCGCCGTCGCCCCGAAATCCCACATCGCCCAGGCCAGCACCTGTCCGCGTGTCGCGGTACGGGCAGGTGGTCCGGTCGTGGGCGACACCTCGGTCATGGTGGCCCACGATATAGTCCGGCGCATGCCCGTCCCCGCTCCCAGTGCGGATGCCCGTGCCGTCGTCACCGGTGCATCCCAGAACATCGGCGAGGCGCTCGCCGAAGAGCTCGCCCACCGCGGCCACAACCTGATCATCACCGCACGCCGCGAGGAGGTGCTGGAGTCGCTGGCCCGGCGTCTGCGCGACACCTACGGGGTGACCGTCGAGGTGCGCGCCGTCGACCTCGCCGATCCGCAGGCCCGCGCCGCGTTCTGCGAGGAGCTGGCCAGCCGCGAGATCTCGATACTGTGTGCCAACGCCGGCACCGCGACGTTCGGTGCGGTGGCCTCGCTGGATCCGGCCGAGGAGCGGAAACAGGTGCAGCTCAACGTCCTCGGCGTGCACGACCTCGTCTTGGCGGTGCTGCCCGGCATGGTCGAGCGCCGCGCAGGCGGGATCCTGATCTCGGGGTCGGCCGCGGGCAACTCCCCGATTCCGAACAACGCGACCTACGCGGCGACGAAGGCGTTCGTGAACACGTTCAGCGAGTCGCTGCGCGGGGAGGTGAAGTCTGCCGGCGTGCACGTCACCGTGCTCGCGCCGGGGCCTGTGCGCACCGAGCTGCCCGATCCGGACGAGCAGTCGCTGGTCGAGCGGCTGATCCCCGACTTTCTGTGGATCGACACCCAGTACACCGCGAAGGTGTCGCTGGATGGGTTGGACCGCAACAAGATGCGCGTGGTGCCGGGCATCACGTCCAAGGCGATGTCGGCGGCCAGCGGGTACGCCCCGCGCGCGATCGTGGCCCCGATCGTCGGTGCGGTGTACAAGAAGCTCGGCGGCGACTGAAACTCCCCTCTTGCGCCGAACGTGCATTCCACGCGCGGAAATTCGCGATTTCGCCGCGTGGAATGCGGTTTCGGCGGGGTCAGCGCCGGCGTCTGCGGCGGCCGGTGCCGAAGATGCTGCGGGTGATCTCGCGACCGATCACCGTGCCCGCCGACCGCATCGCGCTCTTGAACGCCGGATTGTCCATCATCTTGTCCAGGAAGCCGGGGCCGTCGGGTTCCACCGGCGCCGGCATCGGCGGCACGTCCCACGTCGGCGGCACGTAAACCGGGGGCGGCGGGGCGGCGGGCTGCTCGGCCACCGGGGGTGACGGCGGCGGTGGCTGCGGTGCCAGTTTCGCCGCGAGCCGCTCGTAGGCCGATTCCCGATCGATGGTCTGGCCGTACTCGGCCTGCAGCGCGCTGCCGGATGCGGCCGCGGCGATCGCCTCGGATCCGATGGTGTCCATCAGCGAACGCGGCGCCCGCATGCGCGTCCAGGCCACCGGCGTGGGCACGCCCTTTTCGGAGAGCACGGTGACCACCGCTTCGCCGATACCCAGCGCGGTCAGCGCCGACTCGAGGTCGTAGACGGAGGTCTTCGGGTAGGTCCGCACCGTCCTCGTCAGCGCCTTCTGGTCGTCGGGGGTGAACGCGCGCAGAGCGTGCTGAATCCGGGCGCCGAGCTGGCTGAGCACCTCCTTGGGGACGTCGGTGGGCAGCTGGGTGCAGAACAGCACCCCGACGCCTTTGGAGCGGATCAGCTTGACCGTCTGTTCCACCTGCTCCAGGAACGCCTTCGACGCGTCGGTGAAGAGCAGGTGCGCCTCGTCGAAGACGAAGACCAGCTTGGGTCTGTCGACGTCACCGACCTCGGGCAACGACGTGAACAGGTCGGCCAGCACCCACATCAGGAACGTCGAGAACATCACCGGCCGCGCGGCCTGAGCACCCAGCTCCAGCAGGGTGATCACACCGCGGCCGGACGCGTCCACCCGAATCAGGTCCTCGGGTTCGAGCTCCGGTTCGCCGAAGAAGGTGTCGGCGCCTTCGGCCTCCAGGTTGACCAGAGCGCGCAGGATCACCCCGGCGGTGGTGGTGGACACCGCGCCGAGGGCCTTCAGCTGCGGCTTGCCTTCGTCACCGGTCAGATACTGGATCACCGACCGCAGGTCTTTCAGGTCCAGCAGCGGCAGCCCCTGCTGGTCGGCCCAGTGGAAGATCAGGCCCAGGGTGGACTCCTGAGTTCGGTTGAGACCGAGCACCTTCGACAGCAGGATTGGACCGAAGCTACTGATGGTGGCGCGCACCGGCACCCCGATGCCCGCGGTGCCCAGCGACAGGAACTCCACCGGATAGGCCGTGGGGGTCCAGGTGTCGCCGGTGTCGGCGGCGCGCCGACGCACGTTGTCGTCGGGTTCACCGGGTCTCGACAGCCCCGACAGGTCGCCCTTGACGTCGGCCATCACCACCGGCACACCGGCCGCCGAGAGCTGCTCGGCGAGCACCTGGAGCGACTTCGTCTTCCCGGTACCGGTCGCGCCCGCCACCAGGCCGTGCCGGTTGAGCGTCGACAGCGGCACCCGCACCCGCGCCGCCGGGTCGCAGACCCCGTCGACCACCACGCAACCCAGCTCCAGGGCTGCGCCGTCGACGGCATAACCTGCGGCGATCTGCTGCGTGGCGGTCGGGGCCGACTCGCTGGTCATGGGTGGCACATTAGCCCGCTTCAGCCCGCGATTGGCCGGGTGTGGTCAGCCCGTCTCAGCGGCGGGGCTTACTGTGAGCGCTGTGCGTGACGAACTGGTATGGATCGACTGCGAGATGACCGGCCTGGACCTCAAGTCCGATCTGCTCATCGAGATTGCGGTGCTCGTGACCGACTCGGAACTGAATATCCTGGGCGAGGGCCTCGACGTGGTCATCCACGCCGACGACGACGCGTTGTCGTCGATGATCGACGTCGTCGCCCAGATGCACACCAAGTCCGGGCTCGTCGAGGAGGTGCGCGCCTCGACCGTCGACGTGGCCACCGCCGAGGACATGGTGCTGACCTACATCCGGGAGCACGTCAAGCAGGCCAAAACCGCACCGCTGGCGGGCAACTCGATCGCCACCGACCGCGGGTTCATCGCCCGCGACATGCCCAAGCTCGACGACTTCCTGCACTACCGGATGATCGACGTCAGCTCGATCAAGGAGCTGTGCCGGCGCTGGTACCCGCGGATCTACTTCGGTCAGCCGGAGAAGGGCCTGGCCCACCGTGCACTTGCCGACATTCACGAGTCGATCCGCGAGCTCAAGTACTACCGCCAGACGGCCTTCGTGGCGCCGCCCGGGCCGTCGACCAGCGATATTGCCGCCATCGCGGCCGAACTCGGACCGGATTCGCGCCGCGATTCGGTTCCAGAGGACAAGAGCAGCTAGTATGACCAAGCCGCTTTCCGAGCGGCGATGGTGGCTGTAGTTCAGTTGGTAGAGCACCAGGTTGTGATCCTGGCTGTCGCGGGTTCGAGTCCCGTCAGCCACCCCAACAGGTGGGAGCGCCGTCTACTCCGGTAGGCGGCGCTCCTTTCTTTTGTCTCTTTTGTCGGGCCGGCCGAGTCAGTGAAGCCCGCTGACTTAGGAATGCCACAGCAGCCGGTGAAGCGAGGTCTTTCACGTCCACCAGGATGACCGTCGGGACGATGCAGTACATCAGTCCGGAAGCGATCGAGGGCGTCGATGTCGGTACCCTTTCGGCATCTACTCCCATCGGAGGCTGCAACCGGGTGTGTGGGTCACGCCTGATGAGCGAATTGGTGCAACGCGACGATGACGTCGCAGCCCTGCATCGGCGACCCAACCAGGCGGTGGATCTCCGTGACGTGGGTGCGAGCCGTTCAACGCCGACTTGGAGGCGATGGCCGACGGCGAATTGGCGGCCAGCGGCTTCGACTGGGTGATTCTGCGTCCCGCCGAGCTGACTGTGGCACTGGCCTGGGACGCGCGCGCTGACCCACACGCCCGTATCACGGGACAACGTGACCGCCGCGTTGGCACAACTCGTCCATCAACCCGGAGGTCTCTCGCGTCGTCCTCGAACTCACCGACGGTTCGACCGGGATCAGCGAGGCAATCGAGGCGTTGGGGGTCTGGAGCCGCGCTGGCACGCCGCAGACGTCCGCGGCTCTCGTCACTGGGCGAACGTCTTCAGAGTGCCGTCAACCAGTACGGCCACCGGGGGTCGGACATCTTCAGGCGCGCCCGCATCAGCTTCCAGCAACCGTACTTGTGATAATCGAAATCCCACGCGGAATTGAGCTGCTGATTGACGCAGGCCCACAATCCCCACTTCAGGTCTGCCAACGCACTGCATACCTGAACTCGCGACAGCAGGTCGAAGTCCACCCTGCCGTAGTAGTCTTCCACGAGTTCCAGCAGCTGTTCTTCCCCGTAGAACATCTCGGTGGTCAAAACGGCCAACTCGTAAGCGCGCTCGTTGTTCGACGCAAACTCGAAGTCGACCATCTTCATCTGTTTGCCAACAGCGACAAGGAAATTGCCTGGCATCGGATCGTTATGACAGGCAACCAGTTCCAATCCTGAACTCAGCATGGCCGACTTCGCCACTTGGTACTCGCCCAGAATCAGTTCGGCATCGGCGGGTAACCTCACGGCGTGTTCGTGGACGCCTTCGAGATGCTCGTCGATCATGTCGAAGACCGTCTTGGTGACGCTGAGTAGAGCGCCGTCGTGCAACACCCGGTAGAGATCGATGATCTGGTGGGGGATGCTCGGATCCTTGAAATCTCCGTTGGTGCAGGCCCGATAGTCCTCGAGGAACTCGATCACCTCGACCCCGCTGTCGGAATCGAAGTAGACCAGCTCAGGCCCGATTCCTCGTTCGCCCGCGCGGCGGGCCGCCTCGTTGGCGACCACACGGTCGATGAAGGCGTCACTACCGTCTCCGGGGATCTTGAGAAAGTATCGCTTATCGGATCCGGAGACCGTGATACGCCAGTTGCTGTTCTGCAGCCCACCAAACACCGGTGCATACTCGATCTTCCTACCGCGCCACGGGGCGATCGTCTGCAAGACCTCCTCCACGCGGCGTTCGGTGGCGGTGCGAGCAGTACCCACCTCCCGGTTTCCGGTCGTGTCTCGTGTTGTCGCGTCCGCGGTCACAGGTTCCTCAGACGATCGTGGAAGTGCACGTCGCCCAGGCCCGCACGTGCTCGCACGAATTGCCAGTCGGAGAATTTCGAGTACTCCAGGGTGCCCGGCCGGGCGGTGTCGGCGTACGCACCGACCATTCCCCACCGGACGCAGTCAGCGACGCCGTAGACCCGCGCGCGGTCGAACAACGACTGATCAAACGTGCCCCACGCGATCTCGAACGCCGCCCGGGCGTCCCCGTCGAATGAGCGGACCTCTGCCAGCATCACGCCGATATCCTGCAGCGGGTCCATCTGCGCGGCGACATCCCAGTCGAGGAGAAGCATGTCGCCACCGTCGGTCAGCAAGACGTTGGAGACATTGCCGTCCCCGTGGCACGGCACCACATCGAATCCCGTTGCCATTATCCGCTTCTCAGCCATGTCGAGCTGCCGCATCATCCATCCGAAGTCTTTCGGCAGCGGCACGGAGTTGGCCTGGATCAACGCGGAGAGAGCCCGGATGTCGTCGAAAACGCTAGCCGTGCGGGAGATCGATCCGAACAGGTGCACCCGCGCCCGTAGCGTGAGCAGCTGCTCGAGTCGGGCATCGTCGTCGAAAACGTCCAGCGTGGCCGTCGACGATGAGTCAATCAGGTTCTCCAGCACCAGCACCCCGGCAGCTGCATCGGCCGCAAGAACGCGCGGCCCCACGCCGTTCTCTCCTGCCTCAGTGGCTGCATCGAACGACCCAGCTATGTCGACGTAGGCACCGGCGTGCCCGATCATCGATTTCACGAAGGCGTCGCGTGGCGCCAAGGAGTCATCGGCACGGATGTCGAAGCAGTCCGAGTCTGCGCTCCACCAACTCGGACTGGCCATGGCCGGCACGAGTTGGGCGGTGATGGGCCTGTCGGTGAACAACCCCATCGCATGCAACTGTGCGGCTATCGCCGGTTGGGTAGTGCTCGTCAAGATCATCTCCCTCCGGTGTGCGTCGACGCGAACTCCGGCCAGGCGATCGTGAACGGTCGGGACCGCTCTAGCCACTTGGTGAACCGCAGCACTTCGCGGTCGGCGAATCGCGCTCCGACCACCTGAAGGCCCACCGGCATCGCGTCGCTGATACCGAAACACAAGGCCGCGGCGGGCTGACCAGTCTGATTGAACCAGGCAGTAAACCCGCAGTGCGCCAACGGCCGTGACGAATCCAGGCCGCATTCCTCCGCCGCGAAGCCAACTACCGGAAGGACGGGAGCGATCACGAAGTCGTATGCGGCACAGGCAGCCCGCATTCGCTCCGCCGACTTCGCCACCGCCTCGCCGTCGCGTGTGAAGTCGGTGGCGTGAAGGTCAGCAGCAGGTGAACACCACTGGCGGATGGCCGGGTGCACCAACTCGCGCAGCTCGGGTGGGATCGATTGGAGTTCGGCAAGCGCCCGCACTTGAAACAAGCGGTCCAGCGCTAGATAGGGGTCGCCGGCGATTGGGCTCGTCGCGTCACTGGAGGGAGTGAACACCGGAGCCATCGCCGTCACCTCTGCACCCGCATCGCGCAGCACCGCCGCCGCTTCCGCGACCACCGCCAGCACCGCGGCATCGGCGGTGAACCCATGGCCGAGATCGGTCAGCACCCCGATGCGAAGACCGTGCGGCGTCAGAGGATTTCGTACGGGGGGACCGATCTCCGGCGGCAGGCTCCACAGGTCGCGCGGGTCGGGCACAGTCAGTACGTCGTACAGATCGAAGACATCGTCGACGGTACGCCCCATCGGACCTGCCGACCGCATGGTGGATGGCGCGGTGTGCGGGATGCGGCCCTGGGTGGGCTTGAGCGCGACCAGCCCGCAGTGCCCAGCCGGCAACCGCACCGACCCGGCGATGTCGGAACCCACCGATGAGAAACCGATGCCCGCTGCCAGCGACGCGCCCGCTCCCGCGCTCGAACCGCCGGGGTTTCGAGTGGGATCCCAGGGATTGCGAGTGATCCCGTATAGCGAACTGACACCCGCGGCCATCATCCCGAAGTCGGGCATGGTGGTCTTCCCGACGATGACGGCACCGGCCTCTTTCAGGCGCGCAGCCGGAGGCGAGTCGGCGGAGGAGTCGGCGAGGTGCCCGAACGCGGCACAGCCGTGGCGCCACGGCATGCCGGCCGCGTTCACGCTGTCCTTGATGGTGACCGGCAGGCCGTCCATCGGGCTCAGCGGCGCACCGCACGCCCATCGCCCTGCCGAGGCCTGCGCCGCCGTCCGGGCTCCCTCGGTGTCAACATGAGCCATGGCGTTGATGACCGGATTGCGGGACTCGATCCGGTCCAGGGTGCGTTCGAGAACGTCCACCGGCGTGAACGCCCCGCTGCGGTACCCGGATCGAACGATGTCCGCCCCGGCGTCGAGCACGTCGTCGATCACGTGGCCGGGGCCGCCTCGAGTGCGCCAGCGACCATTCGGCGGGTCGTCGCCGTGAGCATGTGGACCCCGGCAAGCATCTGCTCGTCGGAGGTGAACTCTCGTTCGTTGTGGGAGATGCCGTCGACACTGGGGACGAAGAGCATCACCGTTGGCACCACGTCCTTCAGGTTCACGGAGTCGTGGCCTGCCATCGTGGGCAGCTCGCACCACGTCAGGCCGAGATCGTCGGCAACCGCACCTGCCAGGGCAATGCCGGAATCCTGGTAGCTGCTCGAGGGTCGTAAGGCGGCGGATTCGATGTCGACGCTCACCTCGCCGTCGTTCCCGATCTCCGCAACACGCGCCATCAACGACTGATGCGCGGCCTCCAGGTCATCAGCGCGAAGTGCCCGCAGGTCGGCGATCAACCGAACGCGCGCGGGCACCACCACGGGCGAGTTGGGTTCGATCGTCATCCGGCCCACCGACCCGAGCACCGTGTCAGGACCGAACTCGGCGGCCACCGCACGCACGGCCAACACCACCTGGCTGGCACCGACCAGGGCGTCGCGGCGGTACCGCATGTGGGTGGCGCCGGTGTGGGACTGCTCGCCGTGCACCGTGATCGTGTACTTGTACGCTGTCCAATTCTTGGTGACGACGCCGACGTCGAGCCCCTCGTCGATCAACGAGCGCCCCTGTTCGATGTGGATCTCGGCGTAGCAGCTCGCCTGCGGCGCGGCGTCGGCGCCATGGAATCCGATGGCGTTCAATGCCTCCCGCACCGTCACGCCATCCTTGCCGAAACTGTCGAGCGCGTCGTCCGCGCTGAGCTTGCCGGCGAAGACAGCGCTGCCCATCAGACTGGGGTAGAACCGCGACCCCTCCTCGTTGAACCAGTTCACCGCGGCAACGTTGTACCGAGCCCCGCCAGGCGGGTCGGCCAGCACGGCTGCCACCGCGTACGCACCGGCGAGAACACCGTAGGCACCGTCGAACCGTCCGGATGTGGGCTGACTGTCGAGATGAGACCCGACCAGCACGTAGGGGGCTTCTGGGCCACCACCGGTGGTGCGAGCGCAGCCGTACATATTGCCGACCGCGTCCACCCGGCAATGCAGTCCATGGTCGTCGAACCACGCCCTCAACCAGTCGCGCGCCCTCCCATCTGCCGGAGTGGCCGCTTCACGGTCCACTCCACCTCCCGCCGTCACACCGATCTCCGACAGCTCGGCGAAGTCGGCGAGGAAAGCGGCGTCGGACAAGTCCGGACCCGGGTCAGCCATCTAACGCTTGCTCCCGCGACGTCTTGGCCAACTCGTGCAGTTGTCCGTCCATGGATTCATCGTGCACCGGCAGCGGTGCTTTCACACTGGTCTTGGCGGCCGCGAACATGTCGTCCACTCTCGCTTTCTCCGCGTCGTCGGACTTGATGAACGCTGCAGCCCCCAGGAAGATCGCCAGGTTGACCGCGATGCCGACGATACCGCCGGTCAGGCTGCCTAGCCCACGGATGTCATCGGGGTAGATCCACGTCAGAACCATCGCGACCACGAAGCCCACCACCATTCCCGCGACAGCGCCCTGCTTGTTGCCACCGCGCCAGAAGATGCCGAGGAACAGGGGAACCGCCAGCTGCACGACACCCTGGTAGGAGATCTGTGCCAGAAGCTGTAGCCGCTCCATGTTGAACGTCGCATAGGCGACGACGCCTGCCAGCACCATGAACACGGCCATCGAGGTCTTCGCAACGAAAGTCAACTGCTTGTCGGAGAGCGGTCGCTTCTCGGTGTTGACCAGGTCATTGGCGATCTGAAGCCCGCAGACCTGCACGCTCCCATCGATGTGGCCCATGGACGCGGCGAAGACGATGGTGACGCCGAGGCCCAACATCCATGTGCCGCCGTAATCAGACATGATGCTGAACCAGCCCCCCTGTGGAGCGGCGGCCACGTCGGGCAACCCGGTGGCAGCGATGCCGACCAGCATCAACAACGTGTAGAAGACGCCGGAGATCAGCACGGTGCACAATGTCCCGGATTTCACCGATCGCACACTGGAGGCGGTGTAGATGCGCTGGAAACTTGTTGGCCAACAGAGGGATCCGATGACGCCGGTGAAGATCAGCGCGAAGATGTAGAGCGGCCCGTAGCTGTCGCCGTCGCCGGGGAGCACCAGGTACTTGTCGGCGACGTCGTTGAGGTCGGCGAAGCTGATCGGGCTGCCCGCGGCGCCGGACAGCAACACCACGCACACGATCGCCGAGAATACGTACGCCACCGTGCCCTGAAAGGCGTCGGTCATGATCAGGCCGCGCATGCCCATGCGGACAGTCCAGTACTGCCGAATGACGATGACGGCGAGACCGACGAGCAGGCAGGTGGTGACCGACCATGCGCCATCACTTGCGATCTCGAAAACGGTTCCTAGTGCCTGCATTCCGAGCACCACCCACGGGAAGAGCGAGACGATCCCGATGACGCTGGCGATCACCTTGACCGCCGACGAGTCGAACCGCTTGCCCAACAGATCGGGCTGTGAACGCAGGTCGTACTTCTTGCCCCAGCGCCATGCCCGGGTGGCCATGAAGTACATCATCGCCACTCCGAGGCTCGAGTAGGCAAGGCCGTACAGCCCGAAGACCCCGGCACCAGCGGCGAGTCCGAAGAAGGCGATGAACGTGGAACCGGGCCACCACGAGTTCACATAGCTCATCGCCACGTACCACGGCCCGTAACTACGACCACCTACCGCGTACTCGTCGAAAGTCGGTGCAGTCTTCTGCTGCGAGATGTAGAGAATTGCTACGACGATTGCGTAGAACACCGCCAACATGGCGAGCATGATCAGCATGTCAGCCTCCCAGGCTGTCGATGGGTTCCAGCGAGTCGTCGTCGAGTTCACCGCGAATGTCTTCGACGACGTAGAACGCCGTCAGGGTGAGTCCGAGGATGAGCGCGTTGACGATCCAGTACATGACCGCGAACGGGATTCCGAGGATGTCGAATCGGATGCCACTGCCCCACAGATACAGTGGCGGAAAGAGGGCGAACAGCAGAGCCAGTGCGTAGAAGCCGCCGAAAAAGGTCACCACCGATCGGCGACTAAAGCCTCTAATGCGTTCCTTCATCGTCAAATCCTTTGCGCTAGATGGCTCGCTGGGCATCCGTGGTGGATGCGGTCTTCGGGGATACGTGTTCGAGCAGCTCGTCGTGAATGAGCCCGTTGCTCGCCATTCCGTTCAGCGCGTCGAAGGTCCTGCGGCCGTCGAGACTGGTGAACCGGCCGCCCGCCTCCTCGATGATGACCGACATCGGCGCCAGGTCGAAGGGTTGCGCGGTGTAGTCGACCACGGCGTCGACGCGGCCGCAGGCCACCATCGCGTAGCCGAACGCATCCCCCCACGTGCGCACTACCGCCCCGCAGGCGTGCAGATCGTCGATGACCTGGAGGTCCCAGTCCTCGAGCCACGTCGCCATCACGTAGGCACCATCGAGATCGCTGCGGTCGGACACCCGCACCTGCACGCCGTTGCTCCAGCAGCCCTTTCCCAATTCGGCGTGAACAGTGGTCTGCGCACTGGGCAGGTTGATGAGGCCGAACACGATCTCGCCGTCTTCTTGCAAGGCAATCAGATTCGCATACAACGGAATCCCCCGTACGAACGATTTGGTGCCGTCGATGGGGTCCACGATCCAGCGGAACCCGCTGCTGCCGTGGGTCTCCGGGTACTCCTCGCCGGTGAAGCCATCGTCTGCGAACTCCGCTCCGACCGCGTCACGGAGCAATCGCTCGATCCCTCGGTCGGCGTCGGTGACCGGCGTGCCGTCTGCCTTGGTCTGCACCTGCAGGTTGCGCTTCTCGAAGTGTTCGCGCGAGATCCGACCCGCTACATCGGCGAGCCGCATGCTCAACCCGATGCGCTCCGCGCGCCCTGTGCTCATGAGTACCAGCGTCGGAGTAGACCATTTCTGGTTCGTAAATGCTGGCGTTAACTCCACGTAACGGTCGACTCGAGGCGGACGGCGGGCAGCGTGCGAAAAGATGCAACGCCGAACCGGCCCGGTTAGCGTTGGCGTCCTACACCACGGGGTGCAGCCGACAAGGAGCACGTCATGCTTGCGCTTGAGCACGCGAATGCAGCATTGAGGCGGCTAGCGGAGGAACTCACGGAACTGGGTGCGTCCAGGATGCCCACTGAGCGTGCGCTGGCCGACCGCCTACAGACCTCGCGCACCACGGTCCGGAAGGCGCTGGAACTACTCGAAAACGACGGAACGATTCGCAGGGTCAGGGGGCGTTCGGGAGGGGCCTACCTGACCAAGGTGCAACTACAGGACGCCGCTTCGCAGACAGCTCGGCCGCTCTGCAGCGGACGCGGCGTGCTGCGCAGCCTCAACACGGTGAAGGGAATCCCGGAGATTCTGCACGAGCAGGGCTTTCGCGACGGCACGACGGTCATCCGTTCGGGCTTGGTGCCTGCCCCGTCTACGGTGCGTGAGGCGCTGCATTTGTCGAGCGACGAATTCGTGGTCTCGTTACTGAGGCTTCGCCATGCCGACGGCGACACTCTCTCCCTCGAACGGATGTTCCTGCGCACCGAGGTGGCTGAAGTCCTCAGCACGGAGATGAAGTCGATCTACCGCACTCTGGGGTCACAGTTCGGCGTGCAGATCTGCGCTGCGGACGAGTCGATCGAAATGGCCGCTATCTCACAGTCCGAAGGCGTACTGCTCGGCCTCCCGGCAGCCACCCCCGTGCTCAAGCTGAGGCGCGTCGGCTACGACCAACATGGCCGCGCCCTGGAGTACTCCGTTGACCTCTTCCGAGCCGACCGGACGCGGTTGCACGTGCGGTCACAGTCGTCGCCGTCAACAGATTCGGGCCCCAGCTTCGTGCAACCGGCTGCGGGCATTGGATCGAAACCAGCTCGTTACCGCAGCTGAGCAGGACCAGAAATGGTCTACCGCAACTGTGATTGCGGTGAACGCACCTTCGATGACAGACCAGTTGAACGAGATGGCGACCGGCCTCATGTCCCCAGTTCCGGAGCACCGTGGTTCGGCCTTACTGGAACTCCTGCACGCTGCCGGTGTCGCCGTCGCAGGCATGCTGACCGCGCTCGACTCGAATCGTCGAATCGTGGTCGTCGCACGTAGTGGCCACCACGGAGGCCTGCGCGACCAGGTCACCATATCGCTGCTGACTCCGCGCGGCCGGTACGTGGGCGTCCTGCACCTCACCTTCGTCTCCACACCGCTCCCGCTGCCTGCAGTCGCCGTATTGGACATGCTGATACCGCACGCGGCGGGCGTCGCCGCGTCGGTGGGCCGCCGGTCTCAGCTCGGGTTGACGCCCAGGGAGGACGACATTCTGTGCGCGATTGCCGCTGGTTACACCAATGCCGAGATCTCCGAGCGGGATTCGGTGTCGGTTCGGACGGTCACGACTCAGGTCGAGTCGATCTTCCGGAAGCTCGGAGTTCGCAACCGCGTTCAAGCCGCCAGGGTCGCCTTGGACTGCTGTCTGCAGGACCGCCGCTCGTCGGCTCCGCACTACAGCGCCGGTTTGACATCTGACCAGGGCCGCGAAGCCTCGTAGTTGGCCGCGGCGCGCAAGACCGCAGCGTCGGCGCGGTGTCGACCCGCGATCTGTAACCCGACAGGACGGCCGTCACGGGTGAACCCGGCCGGAACGGTGATCGCCGGCGTCGTCGTCATGTTGAAGGGGTAGGTGAGCAACCAGCCAAGGAGTTGGCGTTGCAGCGATTGGCCGTCCAACCATTCCGGAGCGAAGCGATCGAGCGGAAAGGTAGGCGTGGCCAAAGTGGGGCTCACCAGAATGTCGTACGTTCGCATGAATGCGCTGAAGGTGTCCCACATCCTGCCGCGGAACGCCTCCGCCCGGCCGATCTCGACCGCAGTCAGCGTCTCGGCCTGCGCGAAGATCTCGATGAGTTGATCGTCGACCTCGCCGCGCTGAGACTTCCAGTCGAGCACGTCGTACTCACATGAGTAACCAGGTACCCACAGCCCCTTCCACATGGCTTCCTCCGGGTTCCCCCAATCGGGCGTGGCCTCCTCGACCACGGCGCCGAGAGCTTCGAAAGCACGCACCGCCTCCGAGCACACCGACACCACTTCGGGGTCCACGTACCCGAGGCCCAGGTCGGGTGACCATGCGACCCGCCAGCCGGCGATATCGCCCTCGATGCTCGACGCGTAGTCGACGCCGTCGTCCGGCACGCTGTTCGGGTCGGAGTCCGCGGGTCCGGACATGACCGAGAACATCAAGGCCGCATCTGCCACGGTCCGGGTAATCGGCCCGTGGAAGACATGGGTGTAGTGGCGCCCGTCGAGGAGCGTGTGTGGGATGCGGCCCAAAGAGGGCTTGAACCCGACCACCCCGCACATTGCCGACGGAATTCGAACAGAGCCTGCTCCGTCCGCGCCCTCCGCCAACGGCCCCAGACCTGACGCCACTGCTGCGGCGGCCCCACCGCTCGAACCGCCGGCGGTGTGGCCCCGTCTCCACGGGTTGTGGGTGGGGCCGTACAGATGGCTGTCGGTTCCGCCGTAGTAGCCGAACTCAGGTGCGTTGGTCTTGCCCAGGAAGAGGCCGCCGGCTTCTTTCAATCGCGTCACCACAGTGGCGTCGTGGGATCCCATCGTCCCAGCCCGCGGCTTGAGGGAGCTGTCCAAGGGCAGACCGGCCATCGTGGTCAGCCCCTTGATGGAGAACGGAACGCCGTGCAATGGTCCCGCACTCATGCCCCGTGCCGCTTCCTCCTGCAGGGCGCCGGCGTCGGCCATGACCTGTTCGCGGTCGAAGTGGATGTACGCGTTTAGGTCTGGGTTGATCGTCTCGATGCGGTCGGCGAACACGCCGGCGATCTCTGTCGGGGTGATCGAACCGGTCCGCACTGCAGCGGCGAGTTCGGTTGCGGGCATCCAACACAGATCGGCGTCGTTCACCGGTACAACGTAACAAAGCCTCCGACGCCATCACATCCGAAGAATTACGTAGATGCGGTGTTGCGCGACGCTACCGCGGAAAGATTCGCCTGAACTCGAGTGGTCTGGCACCGGAGCACCGGTCAGCGCAGAACCATCAACGGCCGGTCTCGGTCCGCCCGACGTCGCCATAGCCGCTCGGCGACCACCGCGGGGTCTCGACGCTGGTCAGAGCCAATGCCGCGATGCGGTGTAGCTCGCTGCGAAGCGGAGAACCGGGTGGGGTCGGTAGTGGGTAGCACCGCCACAACGCATCGACGCCGCCCTGAATTGCTTCAGGACGGCGTCGAGGTGCGGTCAGGGAGAGCGTCAGACGTTGGCGTTGCCCGCCTTCCACTGCTCCCACGGGACGTTCCAGTCGCCCAGACCGTCGGTGCCGGGCAGCGTGGTGCCCACCGTGTTGACGATCTCGACGATGTCGCCGCGCTTGGAGTTGTCGTGGAACCACTTGCCGTTGCTCGTGCTGACGTTGATGCAGCCGTGGCTGACATTGCTGCTGCCCTGGCTGCCCACCGACCACGGCGCGGCGTGAACGTAGATGCCGCTGTAGGAGATCTGGGTGGCCCAGTCGACCTCGGTGCGATAGCCGTTGGCCGAGTTGACCGGAACGCCATACGTCGACGAATCCATCACCATGTGCGGTCGGCGGTCGCCGACGATGTACACACCGTTGTTGGTCGGCGTGCTGTTCTTGCCCATCGAGACCGGCATGCTCTTGACGACCTCGCCGTTGCGCCGCACCGTCAACGTCTTGGTGTTGTCGTCGACGGTGGTGATGACCTCGTCACCGATCTTGAAGCTGGTCTTGACGTTGTCCTGGCCGTACAGGCCGTCGCCCAGATCCACGCCGTAGGCGTTGACCTCGACCTGGACGGTCGTACCGGGCTTCCAGTACTTGGCCGGGCGCCAGCGCACCTCACGGTTGCTCAACCAGTAGAAGGCGCCCTCGACCGGCGGATCCGTCTTGACCGTGATCGCGCGCTGCGCCGCGAGGCGGTTCGGGATGTTCTCGTCGAAGCGGATGGCCACCGGCTGTCCGACGCCGACGACCTCACCGTCGTTGGGCATGACGTACGGCATCGTCAGGTTCTCCGGCGAGTGCGTCTCGAACGTCATCTCCCGGCTGGTGACTCCGCCGAGACCGAGCGACTGCGCGGTGATCGTGTAGCTCTTGTTGTAGCCCAGCGGCTCCGAGGTCTCCCACGTCAGCCCGTCCTCCGACAACTTGCCCTCGACGGTCTTGCCGTTCTCGTTGACCATCGTCACCGAACCGAGCACGCCGTCCTCGGCACTGACCGTCACCGGGGAGTCGACGCTGACGCCGACAGCGCCATCTTGGACCGATGCCGTCAGCTTCGGGATCAGCAGATCACCGAACGGTGTGCCCTTGTCGGTGATCACCTCCGCCTGCGGTGCTTCCGCGCTTCCGCTGCACCCGCTGAGGCCCAGCACGATCGCCGGAATCAGCACAGCGGCGGTCAGCCATGACCCCCGCCGCCTCGACCGGATCGCCGTGTTGACCTGCCACATAAACCGCCCCACCTCGCCTCATGATTGCGCCCGCAAATTGCTTTCGCCAATTCTACGGGCAGTTCCGACATCCGAGCCCGACGGCGATGTCGCGCGTGAAAACCGTGTTGACGTGGGGATTTCCGTCCAGCGCCACAGGCCTGTTATTGTCTCACACGCGCGCCGTTAGCTCAGTTGGTAGAGCAGCTGACTCTTAATCAGCGGGTCCGGGGTTCGAAACCCTGACGGCGCACTTACGAACAAAGCCCCGCTTCGGCGGGGCTTTGTTCGTTATGGAGCTGTGCGTTGTGGAACTCGTGGCACGGCGGTCGGCGAACGCACGATGCGGGGTCGGGCGGCGCACCGCCCGACCCCGCAACCGCTGCGTCAGCCGCGCGGACCCGCGCCGAGGTTGCCCAGCAGGGGGTTCACCTGGCCCGGCTGCCCCGTGTGCTCACGCTGATGCTGCGCGATCGCCTGAATCAGCGGGTTGTCCTTCATCAACTGGCGGCGGTCTTCCTCCGACAGCTCGTAGAACGTCCACATCCCCCAGGCCGCCGGCCGCACGTACAGCGTGACCTTCTGTCGCTTGCGGGTGTTCTGCGGCAGCATCGCCGGGATCGGCACCACCCGGTCCAGCGTCACAGCGCTGGCCAGTTCCTGGGCGAGCTTCTCCACGTCGGTGGAGTCCTGCAGCTCATAGACCGATGTTTGATGGCTCGGCTGGTCTGGGCCTTGCAGGGCCAGAAACCACGACATACCGCGTCTCCTTTGCTCGTCCTCAAGTCAGCGTCAGCGTAGAGGACGTCGACCCATCGACGGCTTCCGGTGGCGGCAATTCCCAGTACATGCGATTTTACGAATGCGATAATTTATGGGGTGTTCGGCGAGTCCGGACGGCCCCATGTGCTAGTTGTCACGTCGCGGTGACGACTGGATCGCGCCCGATCAGGGCCCCTCGGTAACGGCTTTTTGCGAGGGCCGCAAATTCATGGCCTCTGGGCTGGGCAAAGAGTAGCCGCAGTGTTAATGTTCCAGTTAGCTGGAATCGGCCCTGGGGGGCCACTCCGATCTGGATTACCGAAATCGAGGAATTTGCTGATGTCAGGGCCACGTGAACCGGTCGTCTCCGGTGCCGATGGTGAGGGCTCAGCTGGGGGCACCGCAGTGCAACGACCGTCAGCGGTGCACAACTGCAGCCGTATCGGCCGGGTGGCAAATCCGCCCGGCTTCTCGTTCTCCGATTGGTTCCGGGCCGGCCGTCGGCGCTGAGCCGCCCGGTGCCGCCCCCTACCGGTTGCGGCGGATCGCCACGATGACGATCACCACGCCGATGCCGGCCAACGACGCGATCACCTGCGGTTGTGTGACGAAGCGAAGAACGCTGCTCTTGAGATCGTCGGCGATGCGACTGGGGTTCGCCCTGGCCGCCAACGAGTCCACGGTGACCGCCAACTGCTCGCGCGCCTGATCGATATCAGCCTTGATGGTGTCCGGATCCCGGTCCGCCACTTCTGCCTCCGTTGCCACAGCGTCGGCCGTATTCCGACGATCAGTTTCTAGCGAACTACCCTAGTTGAGCCGGAGCGCTCATGAGCGCCCGGTCGACCGAACATCTACCACTGAAGCTCGGACCGCCTGAAGGGACAACACACCCATGCCCAGACTCGAGGTCGGCGACAAAGCTCCCGCATTCAGCCTCCCCGATGCCGACGGCAACCCCGTCAGCCTCGCCGACTACAAGGGACGCAAGGTCATCGTCTACTTCTACCCCGCCGCGTCGACACCGGGCTGCACCAAAGAGGCCTGCGACTTCCGCGACAACCTCGCCGAACTCAACGAGGCCGGCCTCGACGTCATCGGTATCTCCCCCGACAAACCCGCCAAACTCGCCAAATTCCGCGATGCCGAAGGCCTGACCTTCCCGCTGCTGTCGGACCCCGATCGCGAGGTTCTCGAAGCGTGGGGCGCCTACGGCGAGAAGAAGATGTACGGCAAGACCGTGCAGGGCGTCATCCGGTCGACGTTCGTTGTCGACGAGGACGGCAGGATCGCGTTGGCGCAGTACAACATTCGCGCCACCGGGCATGTCGCGAAGTTACGGCGCGACCTGTCGGTCTGACGCACCGAGACGGTCCAGCAGCAACGCCTCCGCGGTGGCGGCGCGTTCCAGTACACCCAGGTGCAGGCTCTCGTTGACGCTGTGCGCCTGGGTGTCCGGATCCTCCACGCCGGTGACGAGAATCTTCGCGTCCGGGAACGTCGAGGCGAACTCCGCGATGAACGGGATGGAACCGCCGACCCCGGTGTCGACGGCGTCGTGCCCCCACGCGTCGCGGAACGCGCTGCGCGCCGCGTCGTAGACCGGGCCGTGGGCGTCGATCGCGTACGGCTCGCCCACATCGCCAGGTGTCACGGTGACGTGGGCACCCCACGGGGCGTGGGACTCCAGGTGCCGGGTCAGCGCCGCGAGATGCCCGGCGGCATCCCCGCCGGGTGCGACCCGCATGCTGACCTTGGCCCGCGCCCGCGGGATCAGCGTGTTGGAGGCCTGGGCGATCGGTGTGGTGTCGATGCCGATGACGGTGATCGCCGGCTTGGCCCACAGCCGTTGCGCCACTGAACCGGAACCGATCTCGCGCACCCCCTCCAACATCCCCGTGTCGGCGCGCACCCGCTCCGGGGAGTAGTCGACGTCGGCTGCTTGGGCCTCGTGCAACCCTTCGACCGCGACGTTGCCGTCGTCGTCGTGCAGGCCGGCCAGCAGACGCACCAGCACCGAGAGCGCATCGGGAACCACGCCGCCCCACATCCCCGAATGCAGGCCGTGGTCCAGGGTGGCCACCTCCACCACGCAGTCGGCGAGCCCGCGCAGCGAGACCGTCAGCGACGGGATCTCGGTGCTCCAGTTGTCCGAGTCGGCGATGACGATGACATCGGCGGCCAGTGCGTCACGGTGCGCGGCGAGCAGGCGGGACAGCGACGGCGAGCCCGACTCCTCCTCCCCCTCGACGAACACCGTCACCCCGACCGGCGGGTTGCCTCCGTGGGCCCGGAACGCGGCCAGATGCGTTGCGATACCGGCCTTGTCGTCTGCGGTGCCGCGCCCGTAGAGGCGGCCGTCGCGTTCGGTCGGCTGGAACGGCGCGCTGTCCCACTGCTCCGGATCCCCCTCGGGTTGGACGTCGTGGTGGGCGTACAGCAGCACCGTGGGCGCACCTTCGGGTGCCGGGTGTCGGGCGATCACCGCCGGCGCACCGCCCTCGGCCACGATCTGCACGTCGCCGAATCCAGCCTCCGACAACAACTTCGACACCGCTTCGGCCGACCGGTGCACCTCGGGGCGCCGGGCGGGGTCGGCCCAGACCGACGGGATCCGCACCAGGTCTTCAAGATCGGCACGCACGGACGGCAGTACGTCGCGGACACGCTGGACGAGATCGCTCATGCAGTCGAGGTTAGTCCGTCGCCCGCTCAGTCCGTCTCGGCGGCGCGGCGCTCCTCCTGCAGACGGTCCTTGCTGCGCAGCAGTCGCAACAGGGTCACCAGCAGCAGACCTCCGACGACGTTGCCGACAACCGTGTAGCCGAACCACCCGAGCCAGTCGAGATATCCGAAGGGGGCCCGGCCGGTCACCAGCGCACCGAAGATCAGCAGCGAGTCCAGGATCGAGTGGAACAGCTGGCCACCGGCCAACAGGAAAGCGCCCGCAACCGCAGCGGCGATCTTGCCGACCATCGCATCGGTGCCGTGCTGCATGCGGGTCATCAGCGTGATGATCATTCCGCCCAGCAGCGACAGCGCGATCGTCTCCGGCGACATCGGCGCGGTCGCGTAGTGCGCTGCCGACTCGATGGTCTGGTCGTGCAACCGCGGCAGCGCCGTCATGATCAGCCACATCAGCACCCAGCCGCCGACCAGATTCGCGATCAGCGTGCCGCTCCACAGCTTGGCCAGCTGCCCGATGCCGGCCCGTTTGGCGGCCACGGTGGTGACCGGGATCAGGAACCCTTCGGTGAACAGCTCGCTGCGGCCGAGCAGCAGCGCGAGGAATCCGACCGAGAACGCCAGACCTGCCAGCAGCGGTTGGTGGGTGGCGTGCAGGACCAACAGGTAGGCCAGCACGCCCACGGCGATGTCGGTGCCGCCGAAGAACCCGGTGACCAGCACCTCCCGCCAGCTGCGGTGCAGCCGTTGGGTTCCCTCGTCGACCATCCGCCGGAACGCGAACTCCAGCGCGTCCTCGATGGGACTGTCGGATTCCCCCAGCTCGCGCTGGCTCGCCTCGGGCAACGGATCGGTCCTCTCGGGTGCGGACGGTGATCCGCCCGGATACCCCGAACCCAGCCCGCTCACCCCGCGAACGTGCGCAGACTTGGGCTGTGCAACGGCGCGGCGGCCGCAGACACGCACGCTCGCGGGAAAAGGTGGGGGTGTCTAGCGCTCCTCGAGGACGGCGACCGCCGCCGCGGTGTCGGCCTCATGGGTCAGCGACAGGTGGATCGTCACCTCTTTGAGGTGCTCGGCCACGGCCCCGGACAGGCGCACCCGGGGACGCCCCCACATGTCGGTGATGACCTCGATGTCGCGGTGGATCGCTTCGGGCAGCACCGGCCGCTTGGCGAAGCGCGATCCGGACCAGGCCTTGATCACCGCCTCCTTGGCCGCCCACCTCGCGGCGAGGTGGCGCGCCGCCGACGAACTCTTGTCGGCGGCGTCGCGCCGCTCGCCCGGGGTGAACGTCTCCGCGAACACCGTCCCGGGCCGGTCCACCTGCTCGGCGAACTCCGGAATGGAGACGAGATCGATGCCTATCCCGACGATGCCCACGGGCAGCAACCTATCTCACGACTCAACGCCGGTACACGCCGTTCTCGCCGAGCCGCGACGCCGGATCCAGCAACATCGCCGCCTCCTGCGTCTTCTCCGGCTGATCACCGTCGAAGCGCCGGTCGGCAGGCCGCTCGAACATCGGCCGGCCGCCCGCGATCGCCGAGGCCAGCCTGCGCTGTCCGGCCAGGGCCCGCTCCTGAGCCTGGGCGGTGTAGGCCGCCCGCTGCTCGGGAGCCAGCGCCGCCAGGAACGCCTGCGGATGCACCAGTGCGATCAGACCGGACACGTGACCGAACCCGAGGCTGGTGACCAGACCGGCCTTCAGCGGGTACTTGTCACCCAGCCGCAGCGTCTCGCGCGGCCACACGAAGTGCGCCGAGGTCGCCAGCTCGTCGTCGACACAGTCCAGGCTGCGGTTCGGCGGGATGACCCCGTCCCGCAGCATCTGGCACAGGCCCATCAGCTGGAATGCCGCGGCACCGCCCTTGCTGTGGCCGGTCAGGGACTTCTGGCTCACCACGAACAGCGGGTTGCCCGGGGCACGGCCCAACGCGTCGGCCAGCCGCTCATGCAGCTCGGTCTCGTTGGGGTCGTTGGCCAGCGTCGACGTGTCGTGCTTGGACACCACTGCGATGTCGTCGGCACCCACACCCAGCTTGGCCAGCGAACGGGCCAGCTGCGACTCCCTGCCACCGCGGCCGGCGCCGAGGCCACCGAGGCCCGGTGCCGGGATCGAGGTGTGCACGCCGTCGGCGAAGCTCTGCGCGTAGCCGACCACAGCCAGCACCGGCAAGCCCATCTGAAGCGCGAGCGCACCGTTGGCCAGCAGGATGGTGCCACCACCCTGGGCTTCCAGGAACCCGAGGCGACGCCGGTCATTGGCACGGGAGAACCGCGAGTCGCTGATGCCCTTGGCCCGCATCGTCTCGGTGTCGGCGGTGGCCGCCATGTCACCGAAGCCGATGATCGCCTCCAGGGTCAGGTCGTCGAAGCCGCCTGCGACCACGAATTCGGCCTTGCCCAACCGGATCTTGTCGACGCCCTCCTCGACCGACACCGCAACCGTGGCGCATGCGGCGACCGGGTGCACCATCGCGCCGTAGCCGCCGACGTAGGACTGCATCACGTGTGCGGCAACAACATTCGGCAGGACTTCCTGCAGGATGTCGTTCGGCTTGCTCCGCCCCAGCAGGTTGCCGTGATACATGGTCTGCATCGAGGTCATGCCGCCCATGCCGGTGCCCTGGGTGGAGGCCACCTGACTCGGGTGCACCCAACGCAGCAACTCGGTCGGCGTGAAGCCCGAGGACAGGAACGCGTCCACCGTGGCGACGATGTTCCACAGCGCCACCCGGTCGATCGACGTCGCCATGTCGGGGCTGATGCCCCACACGGTCGGGTCGAAGCCGGTCGGGATCTGGGCGCCGACGGTCCGCGACAGCTTGGTCTTGCGCGGAACGCGGATTTCGGTGCCCGCCTTGCGGATCACCTCCCAGTCGCCCGAGTCCGGGATCGGCCGGGCCGCGGTGTGCTCGGGGTCGAACTCCACGAACGCACGCGCGTCGGCCTCGCTGGACACCACGAACCGGAAGTCCTTGTCCAGGAAGACACTGACCAGCAGCGGTGACGCGTGATCGGGGTCGATCGCGCCGTCGTCGACGAACTCGCGGATGCCGCAACGGCTCACGACCTCGTCGTGGTAGCGCTCCACGATCTCCGACTCGTCGATCAGCTCGCCGGAATCGCTGTCATACCAACCGGGCCGGGGATCGTCCTCCCACTTGATCAGTCCGGTGGTCCAGGCCAGTTCCAGCACGCCGGCCGCCGACAGCTCGTTATCGACCTCCATCTCGTAGCGCGTACGCGAGGACCCGTACGGGCCCAGCTCGGCGCCGCCGACGATGACGACCATGTCGGCCGGGTCGACGTCGAGGTCGGCCCACTCCGGCGCGGGCGCGGTGACGGCGGGCCGCGGCGGTGACGGCAGCGCGGCGATCAGGTGATCAGCGGCCTCGTCGTCTTCGGCATCGTCGGCCGGCGCGGACGTCGCGTCCTCACGGGCCTTGGTGGCCAGCGCCGACAGATCGAGCTCCGCTTCGGCCAGGCCGCCGGTCAGGTCCGCCTGCACAGGTTCGCGGGCGGCGGCCACCTTGGTCTCTACGTCGCACAGGTCGAGCAGCATGCTCGCCATCTGCTCGGTGGAGTAGGTGGTCACGCCCGCTTCCTCGACCGCGTCGACGATGACGTCGTTGTGACCCATCAGACCGGTCCCGCGGGTCCAGCCGATCAGCGCGTGCGCCAGGCTGACGCGCTGCGCCCACGAGGTCTCGGCCTTCCAACGGGCCACGACCGCGTCGAGCGCGGCCTTGGACTCGCCGTAGGCGCCGTCGCCGCCGAACATCCCGCGGTTCGGAGATCCCGGCAGCACCACGTGCAGCCGGGCCGCGATGTCCCGGTCCGAGCTGATGTGCGACAGCCCGCCGATGAGCCGTTGCACGGCCCACAGCAGCACCTTCATCTCCATCTCGGACCGCGAGCCCGCGTCGGAGAGGTCTCCGCCGACCCGCGGAGCGGCGAACGGGAACAGCAGCGTCGGGGTCAGCGCGTCCTTGAGGTGGATCGACTTGGGCCCGAGGCTCTCGGTCTGTTCGGTGCCGACCCACTCGACGAGTGCGTCGATGTCGTTGTAGGAGGCCATGTTCGCCGGCAGCACCCACAGCTTCGCCCCGAACCGGGCGTTGTCGCGGTAGAGCTCACGGTAGAACGCCAACCGGGCGTCGTCGAGCTTGGACGTGGTGGCCACCACCGTCGCCCCGCCGTCGAGCAACTGCGCGACGACCGACGCGGCGATCGAACCCTTCGACGCACCCGTGACCACGGCGACCTCGTCGTGGTAGCGGCCGGTGGCGGGATTCTCCGCACCCGCGGCGGCACGCGCGTAGAGCGAGGCGTGCACGTTGCGGCCCGCGGCCAGTGCCTTGCCCTGCCAGTAGGTGGCCTGGGTGCCCACCACGTGGCCGGCGCCCTCGAAGCGTTCCGACAGGCGGACCCAGTCGGCTTCGATGTCCCCTTCGTCCATCAGCCAGATCCGGACCAGGTCCTCACGGGCGCTGGCCCACCGGTCGTCGAGCAGCACGGCCTTGCGACCGTCGAACACCGGAGCCACCAGACGCGGCCAGTCCGAACCGAGTTCGGCCGTGACCAGATCGATGAGCTCGGCATCGGCCGAGGCGTCGGGGGTGACGAACGGTGCGCCGAGACCCAACTGGTCGAGGATGGTGCGGGCCGCCGAGGCGAGCACGCCGTCGGGTCCGGTGACCTGCTCGGCGAATTCGCCGAGGGCGGCGGAGTCCACCACCCCGCCTGCGGCGCCGGCCGCCGACGGCAGCGACACCGCGACACCCCTGCGGGCAGCGACAGCACTGACCGCGGCATCGATCGCCTTGTCCACCGCGGCCGCGTCGGCCAGCGCGCCGTCATGCAGTCCGCCCAGTGCTCCCCCACGGACACTGGACCCCTCACGGGTGCCGAGAGCGACCTCGACGGTGACGTGCTTGACCCAGCCCTCGCCGAGCTCCCAGGTCTTCTTGACCCGCTCGCCGATGTAGGCCGGCCGCTTCCCGGACGGTCCGAAGACCGTGCGCACCTGATCGTTGATCGCGTCCGACAGCACCGGGCCGAACGGCTTGTAGGTGCGGGCCAGCTTGGTGACCTGCGCCTTCAGCCCGGCCAGATCGGCCTCTGCGGCGCCGTCGATGGCGCCCAGGTTCAGCTCGGAACCCAGGTCTACCAGCATCTGGTTACGCCGCGAGGACGCACCGTCGGTGATCGACTCGATCGAGTCCAACGGTTCGATCTGGTCGATGCGGATCTTGGCCGACAGCGCGATGAGCGCCATCGTCGCGTCCGAGGCGTCGAACGTGATGTCGTCCGGGCGGGGCCCACCGCTGGGCGCGGCGGCCGGCGCCGGAGCCGCAGGCGCGGCCGGAACCGCCTCTGCCGGTGCGGCTTCGGCGGCCGGCGCCGAATCACCGGCGGG
>NZ_BCRS01000033.1 GCF_001552715.1 Mycolicibacterium vaccae NBRC 14118 = CIP 105934
AATCAGGTGATGAGCGCTCGCGGCGGCCCAGCCAGCGGCGCCGGTTGACGGTGGACCGCAAGTCGTTCGGCTTCTACCACAATCTGATGGGCTTTCCGAAGGTCACGGTCGGCGAGATCAGCGGGTATGCGCTCGGCGGTGGCTTCGAGATGGCGTTGATGACCGACATCTCGGTGATCGCCCGCGATACCAGGATCGGGATGCCGGCCACCCGGTTTCTGGGTCCGGCGCTGGGCAGCCTGCACATGTTCTTCCACCGTCTGGGTCCGGTGCTGGCCAGGCGGCTGCTGCTGACCGGGGACGTGATCAGGGCGTCAGAGGTCGAGCACCTGGGCGTCTTCACCGACACCTGCGACGCCGCATCGGTGCCGGCGCGGGCGCGGTACTGGGCCGAGAAGGCCGCGAAGATGCCCGCCGACGGTGTCGTCATCGCCAAGGAGGCGTTCCGCCTGGTCGAGCAGAGCCAGGCCTACCAGGGTGAAGAGGTCGCAAGTTACCTGTTCCACGCGTACGGGACGAACCTGCAGTTCGCCGACGGTGAGTTCAACTTCGTCAAGACCCGCGCCCGGCACGGCACGAGGGAGGCGTTCCGGCTGCGTGACGAGCACTTCTTCGTCCCTGAGCCGGAGTGACTCGTCTCACGCGTGTTCAGGGCTACAGTATCTGTTAGTTTTGTAACGTCTTTCTGTAACGAAACCGAGGTCAGAGCATGCCAACACCCGTCATCGTCGGTGCTGCCAGGACGGCCATCGGCCGCTCGTTCAAGGGCACACTCGTCAACACCCCGCCCGAGACGCTGATCACCACGGTGCTGCCCGAGGTCGTCCGCCGCTCGGGAGTCGATCCGGCCGACATCGACGACATCATCTTCGCCGAATCCCATTACGGCGGCGGTGATCTCGCGCGGTACGCGGCGGACGCCGTGGGCCTGCAGCACGTGCCGGGGCAGTCGGTGAACCGGCACTGCGCCGGAAGCCTGACCGCGATCGGCAACGCCGCGGCGCAGATCGGCTGCGGCATGGAGCGGGTGATGATCGCCGGCGGTGTGCAGTCGCTGTCGATGACCCCGCTGACCAATTGGCGCATCCCCGGCCCCGAGCTGAAGTTCGAGGAGCGGTGGATGCCGCCCACGCACGTCGAGACCCCGGATGCCCCGGCCAAGGACATGTCGATCACCGTCGGCTGGAACACCGCGCAGGCCGCGGGTATCACCCGTGAGGACATGGACGCCTGGGCCGCGCGGTCCCACCAGCGCGCTGTGGCGGCTCAGGATGCCGGCAAGTTCCTCGACGAGATCGTGCCGCTGAAGGTCGAGCAGTTCGACGGTTCGGTGATCGACTTCAGCGTCGACGAGCACCCGCGCCGCGACACCACGGTCGAGAAACTGGCCGGCCTGAAGGTGCTGCACCCCGAGATCGAGGGCTTCTCGATCACCGCGGGCAACAGCAGCGGCACCAACGACGCGGCGGCCGGTGTGGCGCTGGTCGAGGCCGACTACGCGGCCGCCAACAACCTGACCGTGATGGCCAAGGTCCGGGCGTGGGGTGCGGTGGGCGTGGCCCCGCGCGACACGGGTCTGGGCGGTGTCAAGGTGATCGGCCGGGTGCTGGACAAGGCCGGCCTCAAGCCGTCCGACGTGACGCTGTGGGAGATCAACGAGGCGTTCGCGTCCGTGCCGATCGCCGCGGTCCGTGAGTACGGCATCGACGAGGAACTGGTCAACTTCTCCGGCAGCGGCTGCAGCCTCGGGCATCCGATCGCGGCGTCGGGCGCCCGGATGATCACCACGCTGATCTACGAGCTGCAGCGCCGCGGCGGCGGTATCGGGGTGGCCGCGATGTGCGCCGGCGGCGGCCAGGGCGGCGGCGTCGTCATCGAGGTCTGACACTTACTTGCGCCGAACGTGCATTCCGCGCGCGGAATCACGCGAAAAGACCGCGTGGAATGCACGTTCGGCGAGAAGTGGGTGCGAGGTGGGCCCGGCGAGTGGGCTCAGCGCTTGCGGGCGGCGGTGGCCTTCGACGCTTTCGCCGGCTTGCGGGCCGGCTTGGCGTTCTGCTCGATGAGCCGCTCGGCGTGGTCGAGGATGCACGTCAGTCCGAACTCGAAGTTGCGGTCGTCGGACGCGCTGAGGTGGTGGCCCTGCTGGGTCACCGCGGCCAGCAGTGGGGCGGTGGCCGGATCGATCGTCATCGTGTCGTCGATGTCTCCGTGGCTGTCCTCGCCGGCGAGGTTCTTCTCGCGGAGACGCTGCAGCACCACCGAACCGCGGACGTGGACCGACATCGCCGAATAGGTGTCGAAGGCCTCTTCGGGTGACAGACCGGCTTCGACCAGGCTGCTGATCGCTTTCTCCACCTCCTGCACACCGAGCTTCGCGGCCCGCGGGCTCAGCGCCGAGCGGATGAGGATCAGATCGCACAGAATGGGGTTGCCGTTGAACGTCTGCCGCATCGACCGGGCATGGTTGGCCAGCGTCTCACGCCAGTCCTTGGCCTCCACGTACGGCGTCGCGAACGCGTACTGCCGCAGCGCACGATCAGTCATCGCGTTGAGCAGATCGTCCTTCTTGCGGAAGTACCAGTAGATGCTCGTGACGCCGACGCCGAGGTGCTTACCCAGCAGCGGCATGCTCAGGTTGTCGATGCCGACCTGTTCGGCGAGTTCGAAGGCGCCCTTGATGATGTCGTCGGGATTGATGGATCCGCGCTCGCGTCGTTGACGCTTCTCCGCGGTCGCCTGCTTGGCCACTGTCGGGCACCTCCATCGCTTCAATGCTGCACGGAGCAGCTCCCCGGGCCGGGGTGGTGGTCGTACCAGTCGGCGGTGGGTAGGCTGGCCTGCGCCTTTGCCGCCAGGGGACCGCACCGCCGTGTGCAGCGACCTTACCGCCTGCGCCGCGGCCGGAACGTCGCGCGCCCGTTCCGCCCTTCTACTGTAAGTCCTATAGTAAGGTTTTCCAGCGATATGCGGGGACAACCCCGCGCGAAAGGCGAAGGGCGACAAGTGGCTGACGAAGTTCTTCTGGAACGCCGGGACCGGGTGCTGATCATCACCATCAACCGTCCGGAGGCGCGCAACGCCTTCAACCTGGCGGTGGCGCAGGGGCTGGCCGATGCGATGGACGAACTCGACGCCACCCCGGAGCTGTCGGTGGCGATCATCACCGGCGCCGGCGGAAACTTCTGTGCCGGTATGGACCTGAAGGCGTTCATGGCCGGTGAGGTGCCGGCCATCGAGGGCCGCGGGATCGGCTTCACCGAGCGCCCGCCGCGCAAGCCGGTGATCGCCGCCGTCGAGGGCTACGCGCTGGCCGGTGGCACCGAGATCGTGCTGGCGACCGATCTGATCGTGGCCGCCAAGAACGCGAAGTTCGGCATCCCCGAGGTCAAGCGCGGTCTGGTGGCGGCCGGCGGTGGACTGCTGCGGCTGCAGAAGCGCATCCCGTACCAGAAGGCCCTCGAGCTCGCGCTGACCGGCGACAGCTTCACCGCCGAGGAGGCGTCGCAGTGGGGCTTCGTCAACGTGCTGACCGAACCGGGCGAGGCACTCGACGGCGCGCTGGCGCTCGCCGAGCGGATCACCGCCAACGGCCCGCTTGCGGTCGCGGTGACCAAGGAGGTCATCGTGAAGTCGGCGGACTGGAGCGAGGCCGAGATGTGGAAGAAGCAGGGCGAGATCGTCTTCCCGGTCTTCTCGTCCAAGGACGCGATGGAGGGCGCGACGGCGTTCGCCGAGAAGCGCAAGCCGAACTGGACGGGGACCTGAGCGGGTCGGTGCGGCTGCACGGGTGCTTCTGAATGGACCTGGGCCTGCGCGGCGCCACCGCGGTCGTCGTCGGCGGCGGCCGCGGCATGGGTCTGGCCGCGGCGCACTGTTTCGCCGACGACGGCGCACGCGTTGCGCTGATCGGACGTACCCGGAGCGTGCTCGAGGCCGCCGCCGCCCAACTGCGTGACCGCGGCAGCCCGGACGCCGTCGCGGTGGTGGCCGACATCGGCGACGACGCCGCGGTCCGAAGCGCTTTCGCCGAGCTGGGCCGGCGCTGGAACGGCGAGCTGAACATTCTGGTCAACGCCGTCGGGCCGTCGGTGCGCGGCACCTTCGACGAGCTGACCGACGCTGACTGGCGTCAGGCCGTCGACGAGGGCGCGATGGGCATGGTGCACTGCGTACGCGCGGCGTTGCCGTTGCTGCGCGCGGCCGAGTGGGCGCGCATCGTGAACTTCTCCGCCCACTCGACTCAGCGCCAGAGCGTGATCCTGCCGGCGTACACCGCGGCCAAGGCGATGGTCACCAGCATCTCGAAGAACCTGTCGCTGCTGCTGGCACGCGACGAGATTCTGGTCAACGTGGTCTCACCCGGCAGCATCGCGTCCGAGGCGCTGGTCGGCTGGGCCGATTCGGTCGGTGTGGACGGCACCGACCCGTACGCGCTGATGGCTGCCATCGACGAACACTTCGGCCATCCGGCGCACCTGCCGCGGGCCGGGATGCCGAGCGAGATCGGGCCGGTGGTCGCGTTTCTGGCGTCTCGGCGCAACTCGTACATGACCGGTGCCAACATCAACGTCGACGGCGGTAGCGACTTCACCTGAGAACGCGGCGACAGCGGTCGCCCGATTCGGGGTGAAGGCCTGGTGTGCAATGGTTTTCGGAGCTCTGACCACCCTCCGGTGACCGTCGGTGCGCGGGGGTGTCCGGACCTTGCGGAAGCCGCTACCGATAGGTGTACAGTATGAGCATCTGTCGAGCTGGGGAGGTATGTCGGTGAGCGCTGTCGATCGCACCGCCGACAGCACCGATCCGGTCCTGTTCGAACGTGGTGACAGCGGTGTCGCGGTGCTGACCCTCAACCGGCCCGAGCGCATGAACGCCTGGGGCGGCGGGCTCGCCGGCGCGTTCTACCGTTGCCTCGACCGCGCCGAGGCCGACCCGGACGTCCGCGTCATCGTGCTCACCGGAAAGGGCCGGGCGTTCTGTGCCGGCGCCGACATGGGTGATCTCGACGCGATCCGCGGGGCCTCCGAGTCGTCGGGCGACACGGACGTGTCCCAGCTGGTCGGCGAACGTCATCCCCACTTCGTCACGGGGATGCGCAAGCCGTTGATCGCCGCGATCAACGGTGCGTGCGCGGGCATCGGTCTGACGCAGGCGCTGATGTGCGACGTCCGGTTCGCCGCAGCGGGCGCCAAGTTCACCACCGCGTTCAGTCGGCGCGGCCTGATCGCCGAGTACGGCATCTCCTGGATCCTGCCCCGGCTGGCCGGCTGGGGCGCCGCGACGGATCTTCTGCTGTCCGGTCGCACGTTCTACGCCGAGGAGGCCAGGGAACTCGGCCTGGTCAAGGACGTCGTGGCGCCCGAGGAGCTGATGGCGCACACGCTGGCCTACGCGGAGGACATCGCGCGGAACTGCGCTCCGAGCTCGCTGGCGGTGATGAAAAGCCAGCTGTACCGCGATGCTTCGCGAAACCTGCACGACGCGAGCGCCGAAGCGGAGAAACTGATGCACGAGTCGATGCGTCGCCCCGATTTCATCGAAGGCATCACCGCCTTCTTCGAGAAGAGACCGCCCCGCTTCCCACCGCTCAAGGAGGAGACGCCATGACAGCCCCGCAGCAGGAAGCGCAGCGGACTGCGCCTGCACCCAAGCCCCTTGACTACCAGGCGATCGACGTCGACAACCACTACTACGAGCCGATCGACTCGTTCACCCGGCATCTGCCCAAGGAGTTCAAGCGCCGGGGTGTGCAGATGCTGACCGAGGGTAAGCGCACGTTCGCGGTCATGGGTGGCGTCGTCAACCACTTCATCCCGAACCCGACGTTCGATCCGATCATCGAGCCGGGATGCCTGGATCTTCTGTTCCGCGGCGAGATCCCGGAGGGTGTCGACCCGGCGTCGCTGATGAAGGTCGACCGACTCGGCGATCACCCCGAGTATCAGAATCGCGATGCGCGGGTGAAGATCCTCGACAACCAGAACCTCGAGACGGTGTTCATGCTGCCGACGTTCGCCTGCGGGGTGGAGGAAGCGCTCAAGCACGACATCGACGCCACCATGGCCTCGGTGCACGCGTTCAACCTGTGGCTCGACGAGGACTGGGGTTTCGACCGCCCCGACCACCGCTTCCTGTCGGCGCCGATCATCTCGCTGGCCGACCCGGCCAAGGCCGTCGACGAGGTCGAGTTCGTGTTGAGCCGCGGCGCCAAGATCGTCTGTGTCCGCCCGGCGCCGGTCCCGGGTGTGGTCAAGCCCCGCTCGCTGGGTGACCCGGTCCACGATCCGGTGTGGGCGCGGCTGGCCGAGGCCGGTGTTCCGGTGGTGTTCCATCTTTCCGACAGCGGCTACCTCGCGATCGCGGCGCTGTGGGGCGGCAAGGCGACGTTCGAGGGGTTCGGGAAGAAGGACCCGCTCGACCAGGTGCTGCTCGACGACCGTGCCATCCACGACGCGATGGCCTCGATGATCGTGCACCAGGTGTTCACCCGCCATCCCAAGCTCAAGGTGGCGAGCATCGAGAACGGCTCCTATTTCGTCTACCGCCTGATCAAACGGCTCAAGAAGTCGGCCAATACCGCGCCGTACCACTACAAGGAAGACCCGGTCGAACAGCTCAGGAACAACGTCTGGATCGCGCCGTACTACGAGGACGATGTCAAGCTGCTCGCCGAGACCATCGGGGTGGACAAGATTTTGTTCGGCTCGGACTGGCCGCACGGTGAAGGGCTGGCGGATCCGATGGCATTCACCGCCGACATTCCGCAGTTCCCGGAGTTCAGCGCCGAGGACACCCGAAAAGTCATGCGGGACAACGCACTCACCCTTCTCGGCGCACACATCAGCCCGGCCTGACCGTGGGCGAGTGGACCATCGGCGCGGTTGTCGACGCCATCGCCGACGCGGTACCGGACCGGTTGATGACGGTGTGCGGAAACCGCAGAAGCACCTATGCGCAGACCGCCGAACGCACCCGCCGGCTGGCGAACTTCCTGACCGCCAACGGAATCGGTGCGCACCGGGAACGGGAAGCGCTGCAGGGCTGGGAGTGCGGGCAGGACCGGGTGGCGCTGATCATGCACAACGACCTGTACCCGGACATGGTGATCGGCGCGCTGAAGGCACGTGCCGTGCCCGTCAACGTGAACTTCAACTACACACCGCGCGAGGTCGACGAGCTGCTGAGGTACCTGCGGCCGCGGGCGGTCATCGTCCACCGGTCGCTCGGCGCGAAGTTCGCCGACGTGCTGCCCCGCGAGGGCATCGATCTGATGATCTCCGTCGACGACGGCAGCGGGGCACCGGAACTGACCGGGGCGGTCGACCTCGACGACGTGCTGGCCCGGGATGAGCCCGGCCGTCCGGTGACACCGTCGCCGGACGACGTGATGATGATCTGCACCGGCGGGACGACGGGCCGGCCCAAAGGCGTGATGTGGCGGCAGTCCGACACCTACGTGATCTCGATGAACGGCGCCGACCACGAGTCGGTCAGCGAGATCCACGACAAGGTGCGGCACGCCGGGCCGCCGTGGTTCGCGGTGTCCCCGCTGATGCACGCCGCAGGCATGTGGACCGCGTTCGCCGGGCTGCTCAACGGCCAGACCGTGATCCTCTACGACAAGCCGACACTCGACCCCGCGGCAGTGCTGGCCACCGCGGAGCGGGAGAAGGTGGGCCTGATGACCATGGTCGGCGATGCCTACGCAGGACCACTGATCGACGAACTGCGCCGTCACCCCTACGATCTGTCGTCCCTGTTCGCGATCGGCACCGGAGGAGCAGCGACCAACCAGCGCCATCAGGACGCGCTGCTCGAACTCCTTCCGCAGATCACGCTGATCAACGGTTACGGCTCCTCGGAGACCGGGAACATGGCGTTCGGCCGTAGCCAGCGCGACGACCGCAAGGACACCTTCGAGCGACGCGACGGGGTGGTGCTGCTGTCCGAGGACCGCACCGGGTTCCTCGAACCGGGCGCCGAAGAGGTCGGTTGGGTGGCGCGCAGCGGCCGAATCCCGTTGGGATACTTCGACGACGCCGAAGGAACCCGACGCACCTTCCCGGAGGTCGACGGACGGCGCGTGGTGATCTCCGGGGACCGTGCGTCACTGGAGGCCGACGGCACCCTGCGCCTGTACGGGCGCGACTCGCTGGTCGTCAACACCGGCGGGGAGAAGGTGTTCGTCGAGGAGGTCGAGGAGGTGCTGCGCGCGCAGCCCGGCGTGGTCGACGCGTTGGTGGTGGGCCGCGACAGTGAGCGTTGGGGGCAGGAGGTCGTCGCGCTGATCCAGAAACAACCGGACACCGACGTCGACCCCTCGGCTCTGCGGGACGCGTGCACCTCGGCGCTGGCCCGTTTCAAAGCCCCGAAAGAGATCCTCTTCGTCGACAACGTGCGACGGCTGGGGAACGGAAAGGCCGACTACCGATGGGCGAAGAGCCAAGTGACACAACGCAACCAGGCGGGAACTCGGCCGTGACGCGACGAGTGCTCGACTGCCTGGTCAACGTGCACTTCGGTGAGACGGCCAGACAACCCGAGTTCATGCTCAAGGTGCGCGACGACTACTTCAAGGGTCCGAAGTCGCTGTACGACCAGGTCGAACTGCCCGCACTGCTCGACGAGATGGCCGAGCACGGGGTGGAGAAGGCCATCCTGATGGACAACCTGGTCAAGCCGTCGGTCACGGCCCGAAAGTTCGTCGAGGAGCGCCCCGACAAGTTCGCGCTGGCGATCGGCGGGGTCAATCTGTTGCGGCCGATGCCGTCGTTGCGCGAGCTCTCGTCCGTCGTCGCCGACCTACCGGTGGCGTACACCGCTGTGGGGCCGAGCTTCTGGGGCGACGGGATGTACCCGCCCAGCGACGCGGTGTACTACCCGCTCTACACCAAATGTGCCGAACTCGGACTCCCGCTGTGCGTCAACACCGGCCTGCCGGGTCCGCCGATCCCGGGTGAGGTGCAGAACCCGATCCACCTGGACCGGGTGTGCGTGCGCTTCCCCGAACTGAAGCTGTGCATGATCCACGGTGCCGACCCTTGGTGGGACGTCGCGATCCGGCTGCTGATCAAGTACCCGAACCTGCGGATCATGACGTCGGCGTGGTCGCCGAAGCGCCTGCCCGACAGCCTGTTGCACTTCATGCGCACCCGCGGAAAGAACAAGGTGATCTTCGCCTCGGACTGGCCGGTGCTCAAGCAGAGCCGCGTGGTGCCCGAGGCGCTCGCTCTCGATCTGCCGGCAGACGTGCTCGACAACTACCTGTACAACAACGCCGCCGAGTTCTTCTTCGGCACCCCAGAACAGGAGACCTGACCGTGGACCGGTACGAGCTGCGCAGGCTGGACTACAGCCTGTCCGAGGACCATCAGGCCCTGCAGGCCGCCTACAAGGATTTCTTCGCGACCCGCTGCACCATCGAGACGGTGCGCGCAGCCGAGGAGTCCGGCTTCGACAAGAACCTCTGGGAACGGTTGTGCGCGATGGGCGCGACGACGATGGCGCTGCCCGAATCCGTCGGTGGCGACGGCGCCACGCTCGTGGACCTGACGTTGGTGGCCGAGGAGATCGGCCGGTCCCTGGCGCCGGTACCGTGGATCGACCACGTCTGCGCGGCCCGGCTGCTGGCGCGTCTGGGCGGTGTCGACACCGAGATCGTCGACGGTCGTCAGATCGTGGCCCTGGACCCCCAGCAGGACAACGGATCCGGGGTCAGGCTGATCCCGGCGGGGTCGGTCGCCGACCACCTCGTGGTCCGCGACGGTGACGACGTGGTCCGGCTGAGCTTTTCGACGCGGCCCGCGCGGGTCGACAACATCGGAAAGCTGCCGATGGCGTGGGTGGATCCCGCGGCCGCGGACAGTCGTACCGTGCTGGGCAGTGGCAGCGGGGCACTGGCCGAATACCAACGTGCGCTCGACGAATGGCGCCTGCTGACCGGCGCCGCCTTGGTCGGCCTCGTCGAGGAGACCATGACGATCGCCGCCGAGTTCGCCAAGACCCGCTACACGCTGGGCGTGCCGATCTCCACACTGCAGGCGATCTCGCACCCGCTGGCGAACATCGCGATCACGGTGCAGTCCGGCCGTAACCTCGCGAGGCGGGCCGCCTGGTTCTTCGACAACGAACCCGACGAGCGCCGTGAGCTGGCGCCGTCGGTGTTCGTGTTCATGGCCGAGGAGGCCGCCAAGGCCGCCACCATGGCCGTCCATGTCCAGGGCGGGCTCGGCGTGTCAGCGGAGGCCGCGGCGACGGCCTACCTGGTGCGGGCCAGGGGCTGGGCGGTCGCCGGGGGAGACCCGGGGGCGGTCGCCAAATACCTCGCCCGGATTGTGGCCGAACGCGAAGGACGGAGCTAGACAATGGATTTCTCACGGGTGGACCTGACCGAGGACGAGCAGAAGTTCCAGGACGAGGTACGGTCGTTTCTGCGTGAGATCGTCACCGAGGACGTCATCCGGCGCGACCGTGAGACCGGTGACAACTTCGACGAGGGTGTGCATCTGGCGCTCGGGGCCGCCGGTTACCTCGACCGTGACTGGAACCCGGCCACCGAGCGCCCCTTCACTCGGGTGGAGCGCAGGATCTGGGAGCTGGAGAAGCGTCGCGCGCACGTGCCGTGGGTGACGTCGGGGACCACGGCGATGATCACCAAGTCGGTGGAGAAGTTCGGGTCGCCCGAGCTCAAAGCCGAAGTGCTGCCGCGGGTCTACAGCGGGCATGTGCGGCTGTGCCTGGGCTACACCGAACCCGAGGGCGGCTCCGACGTCGCGACGTGCAAGACCCGCGCCGTGCGTGACGGCGACCAGTGGGTGATCAACGGTTCCAAGATGTTCACCACCGGTGCCCACAACTGCCAGTACGTCTTCCTGATCACCAACACCGATCCGAGCGCGCCGAAACACAAGAGCCTCACCATGTTCCTGGTGCCGCTGGACACCGCCGGCATCGAGATCCAGGGCATCCGCACCGTCGACGGCGACCGTACCAACATCGTCTACTACAGCGATGTGCGGATCGACGACCGCTACCGACTGGGCGAGGTCAACGGCGGGTGGACGGTGGTCCGCGAACCACTCAACGCCGAGCACGGCGACGTCGCCGCCGCGGACGACGGACTGGCCGACGTGTCCATCATGATGCACCAGGCCATGTTCATGGCCGGCGCGGTCGACAAGGCCGCGCAGAAGTCGACCGTCGCAGATCCCAACGGCGGCAGGTTGATCGATGACGGCGCCGTCGCCTACCGGCTGGGTCGCAGTGTCGCCCGCCTGGAGGCGTCCCTGTCGGCGCCGAGCATCTTCGGCCGTGTCGCGCTGGCCCAGACCATGCGTGACATCTCACCCGATTTGATGGACATCATGGGGGCGGCGTCGGCGCTGCCGCTGGGCACCGACGGTGCCGCCGACGACGGCGCCGCGGAGTACGTGTACCGGTTCGCTCCGCTCGTCGGTATCTACGGCGGCACGCTGGAGGTGTTCCGCAACATGATCGCCCAGTACGTGCTGGGCCTGGGCAAGCCGAACTACTCGCCGCCGGCCCGGAAAGCATCCTGACGGGCCGTCGCCCACGCGTAGGCCCCCGCGGCGCCGAACGTCGCGGCACCGGCCACCGACGCCACGCGCTGCGACGGGCTCAGCGCGGCCGCGCCGGCGTTGACGACGCATTCGGCCGCTGCCAGACCCGTCAGAGCCAGCAGCACCGGTCGTCGGGCCGGGGTGGCGCTGGTGGCCATCAGGATCGCCCCCAGCGCAACCTCACGAAGCGCCCACATCCGTGTCAGGTTCTCGCTGTGCGCGGTGACCGGACCCTGCGTGAAGCGGTCGGGGGCGGCGGTGGCCAGCGCACCGAACACGGCCATGGTGGCACCGATCCCACGCTGGATCGTGGTGGAACGTGACATCGTGTCTCCTTCGCTACTGCTGCCCGGCCGACAGGATCGCGTCGATGCGCTCCTGGCTGGGCAGAGCCGGTCCGTCGTCGAGCTTTTCGTCGATGCCGAGCTCGGTCAGTCCGACCCCGGTGAGCCGGCCGATATCGGTCAGCGGATCACCGACCGTGGTCATCTCCCGGTCGAAGACCGCGCTCACCTGCCCGTCGGTGAAGGCGAAGTTGCCCGGCTTGGCATCACCGTGCACCAGCGTGGAACGACTCGTCGGCGGCCGAATAGCCCATGCTTCTCCTTGCTCGCGCCACCGCGACTCTCGGATCGTCCGGCCGATGGTGTCGGCATGACCGCCTGAATTATGAACGCAACGGGAAGCTTTGGTGCCGAGATAGGGCATTTTGATAGGAACGTCCGATTACGGGAGCGCCGGAGATGCGGTCAGTGGGAATCGACGACGAGCGCTCGGACGAGATAGCGGTCCACGAATCGGCGCTTCGCCGACAGGGGCCGGTGCCGCCATTGCGCGGTCAGCAGGAACGACGTGGTGGCCGACATCCACTGGACCGTCTCGACCAGATCGAGATCGGCGTGAATCTGTCCGTCGGTCTTCCACTGCGCGAACAGCGGACCGAGCTGCTCAGCCAGCACCGCGGCGATGGCCTCCGCGCCGTGTTCGAGCACCGGCGCGAGCGCCGAACTGTCGCCGGCATACAAGGCGAGGTTGACGGGATCTCCGTCATCCACGGCGGCGACCGGATTGAGAACCAGTTGGCGGATGCTGGCCGCCGCATCGGTCGGCCGGCGCAGCGCGCCCAACCAGCGACCGTGGGCGCGCTCGATGCGTCGCAGCACCAAGGCCAGCAGTACCTCATCGCGGTTCGGGTAATAGCGGTAGGCCGTCGAGCGTGCCACCCCCGCTTCGTCGGCCACCTCGGTCATCCGGATCTGAGTTCCCCCGCAGCGGATGACACACCGTTCCGCGGCGTCCAGCAGGAGGTTGCGGGCGACGTCGTCGTCGAGTTGCGCCCTGGCCTCACCCCACCGGCGAATCCGTGACGACGTCATGACGTCGATCGTGCCACGACGGCGCGATTCGGACCGCCCGGTTTCCGCGCGCGAGGTCAGCGGACGACTCATGTGGTGAGGATCGTCGCCCCCGCGGTGCCGGGGGCGCCGTAGAGCTGGGCGAAGCCGACCTTCGGTTCGCCGGGGATCTGCCGGTCGCCTGCCTGCCCGCGCAGCTGGCGCACGATCTCGTGGACCTGGCGCAGGCCGGACGCGCCGATGGGCTCACCGTTGGCGAGCAGGCCGCCGTCGGTGTTGACCGGCATCGACCCGCCGATCTCGGTGGCACCGTCGGCGATCAGCTTCTCCTGCTCGCCGTCGGCGCAGAAACCGGCCTCGGCCATGTGGATGATCTCGGCGCCGGCGTCGGTGTCCTGCAGCTGGATCACGTCGACGTCGGACGGTGCGATGCCCGCCTTCTCGAACGCGGCGCGCGACGCGTAGACGGTCGGGGCGACATCCTCGTCGACCGGGGCGAACGTCGTGTTCACCTCGTAGGCGCCGTACCTGCGGGTGCGCACCTCCACCGCGCGGACGAAGACCGGCTTGTCGGTGTAGCGGTGCGCGAGGTCGGCCCGGCACATCACGACCGCCGCGGCGCCTTCGTCGGGAGAGCAGAACATGTACTGGGTCAGCGGGTAATTCAGCATCGGAGAGTTCAGGATGGCGTCCTCGTCCATCGGCTTGCGGCGGAACGCGTTGGGATTCAACGCCCCGTTGCGCAGGTTCTTGTTGACCACCTTGGCCAGCGTGCGATGACTGACGCCGTGTTCGTGCAGATAGCGGTTGGCCTTCATGCCGAAGAACTGCGTGGTCAGGTACTGGCCGTTCTCCGCATACCAGCTGGGCATCCCGACCAGGCCGGGGTCCTCGGTGAACGCGCCACGCGGATGCTTGTCCAGGCCGACCGCGATGCCGATGTCATAGTCGCCCAACCGGATTCCATCAGCACACGCCTTGGTGACGCTGGCCGCGGTGGCGCAGGCGTTGAACACATTGGTGAACGGGATGCCGGAGAGCCCGACCATGCCGACGATGGCGTCGGGGTTGGCCACGGTCCAGCTGCCGCCGACGCCGAACTGGATGTCGTTCCAGGACAGGCCCGCGTCGCTGACCGCCGCGGTGATCGCGTCGACACCCATCTGCATCGCGGTCTTGCCCTCGAACCTGCCGAACGGGTGCAGTCCGACCCCGATGATCGCGACGTCGTGCATCGTGTGGTTCCTTTCCCGATGACCGGTTACCGGCGTGGACGCACCAGCTGGGCCTGTTGGATGGCCGCCACCGGACCGTGCTCGTCGAACAACATTCCGCGCGACACGCCGACTCCGTCGGCGCCGTAGTGGTTTTCGGCCCGGACGCCGATCCACGGGCCCACCGGAAGTCGATTGATGTGCACGGCCAGATCGGTGTTGAGGAACGTGAACTCAGCGGTGTCGAGCCGACTGCCCATGCCGTTGGCGATGTCGGCGACGGTGAACAGTCGCTGCACGGGCGTCATCTCCTCGCCGGCGACGAGGTCGACCAGCGGCGTGGCCCAGCATTCGGCCTGCTCGCTGTGCAGGATGTCGTTGAGCCAGCGCCAGTCCAGACTCTGGATGTAGGTGCGGTCGGTGCCGTCGTCGGGCGTCCTGCTCCGACCCTCGCAGACCGGCCGCATGGGCTCGGCGGGGGAGTGCGGCAGCGGCACGGTCTCGGATCGCTGGAACCGCCACGCCGACGCGATCGCGACCGGCCTGGGCGTCCCGTCCGGTCCCGCCGCGAGCATCTCGGCGTCGATCAACTCGATCTGGCGGCCGGGACGCCGGAGGCAGGCGTGCACCCACAGATCGCCGGCCGCCGGCACCGGGCCCAGCAGGTCGACGACGACTCGGCTCAGTCGTGCGTCGTCGCGGGGCGCACAGCGTTCGGCCGCCCGGACCAGCAGCGCCGACACCGGGGCGGCGTTCTGCATGTCGGCGCCCCAGGTGCTCACCACGTGGTCGGAGGCGGTGAACCTCTCGCCGTGGACGTCGTCGGCATCGACGAGGTCGTAGTAGGCGTCGGTCACGTCCCGTCCTGTCTCGCATCCTGCGGCGGCCATCAGCAGGATAAGGTGACTTTTACCGAAAGCACAACTGGATGGCTTACAGGAGGCGATGGTGGCCGTGGTGGAGGCGCAGGACCCCGGCGTGGTCTTCGATCCGTTCAGTGCGGAGTTCTACCGCGACCCGCACACCGCGTATCCGCGACTCCGTGCCGAGGCTCCCGTGTACTACAACGCCACCCACGAGTTCTACGCACTGAGCAGACATGCCGACGTCGCCGCCGGGCTGAAGGATTTCGCGACGTATTCGTCGGCCTACGGGGTGGATCTCGGCATGGTCCGCCGGGGCGAGAAGGTGCCGGCGAAGATGCTCATCTCGATCGACCCACCCGAACACCGCGCGATGCGCAGCCTGGTCAACAAGGTCTTCACCCCGCGGGCGATGGAGGCGCTGCGTGCGATGGTGTCGCAGACGGTCGAGCGGTTCCTCGGTGCGGTGCAGGGCCGCGAGTTCGACGTGGTGCAGGACTTCTCGGTGTACTTCCCGGTCGACGTGATCACCCAGATGCTGGGCGTGCCGGAGAAGTACCGCCAGCAGGTCCGGTTGTGGATCGACGAGTCGCTGCACCGCGAGCCGGGACAGATCGACATGTCGGAGTCCGGCATGCAGGCGATGGCCGAAACCTGGCTGATGTACTACGAACTGATCAAGCAGCGGCGGGAGGAGCCGCGCGACGACATGATCAGCGCGCTGATCGCCGCCGAGGTGACCCGCGAGGACGGAACCGTCGACCGGCTCAGGGACTCCGAGATCGCCGGCTTCGCCACGTTGCTCGGCGGCGCCGGCGCCGAGACGGTGACGAAGCTGGTCGGCAGCGCCGCGGTGACGTTCGCGCATCATCCCGGCCAGTGGCGCCGGCTGTGTGAGGACCGGGGCAGGATCGGCGTGGCGATCGAGGAGCTGCTGCGCTATGACTCACCGGTGCAGTACAACGTGCGCCGGTCCACCCGTGACGTCACGCTGCACGGCGTCACGATCCCGGCAGGAGCGCCGGTCTTCCTGCTGGGCGCATCGGCCAACCGCGACCCGGACGCGTGGACCGCCCCGGACGTGTTCGACATCGACCGTGACCGTGCCGAGGCCCAGAACCTGGGCTTCGGCTACGGCATCCACAGTTGCCTCGGTGCGGCGCTGGCCCGGCTGGAGACCTCGATCGCGCTCGACAAGCTGCTGGACTTCATGCCGCGCTACGAAGTGGACTGGTCCGGGTGCCGGCGGGTGAGCATGCAGAACGTGTCCGGGTGGTCCCACGTGCCGGTCCGGGTCCTGCGGTAACTCTCAGCGCGGATCGATCAGGTCGCGCAACCGCTCGGCCGGAAAGACCGTCGCCTCCAGCGCGCCGACGCGCTCGGCCAGGGCCCGGTCGGACGTCGCGACCCGGATCTGTTCCGGGTGCGCGTCGGCGCGGATCATCCGGACGATCTCGTCGTCGGCGGAATTCGGCGCCGGGGCGGGCGCGCTCGCCACCGTCACCACTGCGGATTCGATCGGTGGCGACGGCGGGCGCTCGAACACCACCGTCACGTCGGCGTCGTCGGCGACCGCCCATCGCTCAAGGTTCTGCACCAGCGTGGCCATCGCCCGGTGCCGGTTGCGCCACCACCCGTCGGGGCGGCAGCCGATCACGTTCATCCCGTCGACGATCCAGCGCATTGTGGGCAGACTAGCGAAGTAGTACCCGGCTGGAGGCGCCGAACGTGCATTCCACGCGGCCAGATCGCGAAAAATACCGCGTGGAATGCGATTTCGGCGGGGAAGCGGTCAGGCGATCGCGCCCTTGTCCTTGAGCGCCTCGATGCGGTCCCAGTCCATCCCCAGTTCCATCAGCACGATCTCGGTGTGCTCGGAGGCCTGCGGCGCGCGGGTGGTCTGCAGCGGCTCGTGGTTGAACTGCACCGGCCCGCGCACCACCTTGAACGGTTCCCCGCCGTCACTGGCCTCGACCTCGACGACCATGTCGTTGGCCAGCGCCTGCTCGTCGCTGCCCAGATCGACCAGGCTCTGGAACGGCGCCCACTGGCCCCTCATCGTCTTCAGATGCCGGCGCCAGTAGTCGAAGGGCTTGCTGCGGATCGAGTCGGCGATGAGTTCGACTGCGGCCGGGGCATTCTCGATCAGGGGCATGACCTCACTGAACCGCGGGTCGTCGGCGAGCTCGGGCAGACCGAGATGCTCGAACGCGTCGCGGATGTAGCCGGTCGGGCTGACGATGCACAGGTTGATGGTGCCGCCGTCGGACGTGAGGTAGTTACCGAGGAACGGGTTGACCGACGGGCTTGCGGAGTCCGGCATCAGCGAGCGCATGGTCTCGCCGGTCTCCATGCCCTGGGTCACGCTCGCGCCGGCCGCCCACCAGGCGGTGCTGAGCAGCGACACGTCCAGTTCGACCGCCTCGCCGGTGCGCTCGCGGTGGAACAGCGCCGCCGAGATCCCGCCGGCGATGTTCATCCCGCCGATCGAGTCGCCGAACGCCGGAATGCCCTGGGACAGCGCGCCGCCGATCTCCTCCGGCGTCAGCGCGTGCCCGACGCCGCTGCGGGTCCAGAACGCGGTGCCGTCGAAGCCGCCGGTGTCGCGCTCGGGGCCCTTGTCACCGTAGGCGCTGCCGCGGGCGTAGATGATGTCCGGATTCACCGCGCGGATGTGCTCGATGTCGAACTTGTTCTTCTGCCGCTGCGCGGGCATGTAGTTGGTCAGGAAGACGTCGGCGGTCTTGGCGATCTCGTAGAGCACCTCCTGGCCTTCGGGGGTGGAGACGTCGATACCGACGCTGCGCTTGCCGCGGTTGGGATGCTCGATCAGTGGATGACGGTTGGGGTCCAACTGGAAGCCACCCATGTTGATGAAGCCACGTTGGGTGTCACCGCGCACCGGGTGCTCGACCTTGATGACGTCGGCGCCCCAGTCGGCGAGGATTGCGCCTGCCGCGGGAACGAACGTGAACTGCGCAACCTCGAGGACGCGGACGCCCTCCATCACCTTGATCAAGTGCGATCCCTTCCGACGACGGTGTCTTTCGGGGGAGTCTAGCGGAGCGCCAATACTGTAATGTTTACCGTTGAATATCCGGGAGCGGTGGCCGCGGAGGTGCCAAGTGAGCGAAGCGCGGGCCGGGACGGTCGACGGTACCCAGACCAGTGTGGAGTGGGGCAGGCGCGCGGCACAGCGTGCCGAGCCCCGCATGCTGATCGCGGGTGATCTCGTCGAGGCGGCTTCCGGGGCGCGGTTCGACAACCACAGCCCCGCGACCGGCACCGTGCTGGGGGTGACGGCCGCGGCGGGCGGCGAGGACATGAACCGCGCGATCGCCGCGGCGCGCACGGCATTCGACACGACCGACTGGTCGACCAACCGGGACCTGCGCAGGCGGTGCCTGGACCAGTTGCAGGCAGCGATCGAGTCCGAAAAGGACGAGTTGCGAACCGAACTCGTCGCCGAGGTCGGCTGCCCGGTGATGACGACCGAATCCGCGCAGCTGGACTGGCCGCTCGCCGAAGCGTTGCGCTACCCGGCGCAACTGATCGAGACCTTCGAATGGGAACGCGTGCTCGACGGCGGCGGTCTGTTCGGCGAGCGCAACATCCGGACCGTCGTCAAGGAGGCGGTCGGTGTCGTCGCCGCAGTGACACCGTCGAACTTTCCGATCGAGGTCATCCTCAACAAGCTCGGCCCGGCGCTGGCGGCGGGCAACACCGTCGTCCTCAAGCCGGACCCGCACACCCCGTGGAATGCGACCCGGCTGGGACGCCTGATCGCCGAGAAGACCGACATCCCGCCGGGTGTGGTCAACGTCGTGACGACACCCTCGAACGGCGTCGCCGGCCTGCTGGGTACCGACCCGCGGGTGGACCTGATGTCGTTCACCGGGTCGACCGCGGTCGGCAAGCTGCTGATGCGCCAGGGCGCGGACACGATGAAGCGCATGTTCCTCGAGCTCGGCGGCAAGTCGGCGGCCATCGTGCTCGACGACGCGAACCCGGCGGTGATCGTCCCGACAGCCATGGGTGTCTGCGTGCACGCCGGGCAGGCCTGCGCCGCAACGACCCGGATGCTGATCCACCGGTCGCTGTACGAGCAGGCCGTCGTCGACATCACCGCCGCGTATCAGCTTCTGCCCGTTGGGGATCCGGTCGACCCGGGCACGCTCGTCGGGCCGGTGATCAGCGCCACGCAGAAGGACCGGGTGCTCGCCGCGATCGAGGGCGCGCGCCGCGACGGCGCGGAGATCATTGCCGGCGGGGGAGAGGTGCAGGGACTGCCCGAGCATCTGGCCGGCGGGCACTTCGTCGCGCCGACGGTGATCACCGGCGTCGACAACAGCGCCGCGATCGCGCAGCAGGAAGTGTTCGGACCGGTTCTGGTGCTGCTGCCTTTCGATGATGACGACGACGCGGTGCGCATCGCCAACGACAGCGCCTTCGGCCTCGCCGGTGCGGTGATGTCGCGGTCGGCCGAGCGGGGGATGAACATCGCCCGGCGCGTGCGCACCGGCGCTTTCGGAGTCAACGGCGGCATGTTCTACGGCGCCGACGCCCCGTTCGGCGGCTACAAGAGCAGCGGTGTCGGAAGGCAGTGCGGCATCGAGGGTTTCAAGCAGTACCTGGAAACCAAGACCATCGCCCGGCGCGAGCGACGCCAGAGCTGATCATCTCCGCGAGCGTGAAACCAGGGCTGTGATGAGAGCCTGCTTCGCGACCCGGAATGCTATTCCGCGGGGGTGAAGGTGACCGGCAGGGCGGTCGGGGAGCGGAACGGCTGACCGTGGATGTGCGGGTCGTCGTCGGTGAGCAGCTCGATGTCGGTCAGCCGGGTCAGTAGCGTCTCGAGGGCGACCCGAGTCTCCATGCGGGCCAGGTGCAGACCCATGCAGGTGTGCTCGCCGGCGGCAAAAGACAGGTGCGGCATCCTTTTCCGGAAGATGTCGAACTCCTCGGACCGCTCCCACCGGGCCTCGTCGCGGTTGGCCGACCCGATGCACACGTCGATCACCGCACCGGCCGGGATCTGCACGCCGTCGATCTCGGTGTCCTCGGTGGCGAAGCGCTGCACGGTCGTCAGCGGTGTCTCGTAGCGCAGCCCCTCCTCGATGGCCGGTTCGATCAAAGCGGGGTCGGCGTTGACGGCGTCGAACTGGTCGCGGTGGGTGAGCAGCAGGTAGAGCAGATTGCCCGACGAGCGGAACGTGGTCTCCAGGCCGGCGGGCAGCAGCAGACGCAGAAACGAGTAGATGGCCTCGTTGGTGAGGCGTTCGCCGTCGATCTCGGCGGACACCAGGTCGCCGATGATGTCCTCGGTGGGGGCGGACCGGCGCCGGTCGATCTGACCGAGGAAATAGTCCTTCAACGCAGCGGACGCCTCGAACGCTCTCTTGTGCTTGACGGTGTAGCTGATCAGCTCGACCGCGCGCCGACGGAACCACGGCAGGTCCTCCTCGGGCAGGCCGAGCAGCCGGGAGATCACCCGGGTGGGAAACTCCAGGGTGAAGTCGCGGATCAGGTCTGCCCTGCCGCGCTCGATGATCTCGTCGATCAGGCCGTTGACGACGGGCCGCACGATCTCGGGCTCCCACCGCGCCAGGGATCTGGTCTTGAACGCCGCGGAGACGAGGTTGCGGTGATCCCAGTGGGTCCTGCCCTCCATGGCCAGGATGGTCGGGCCGATGAACAGCCCGATGGTGGAGTCGTAGATCTTGGAGTTGAACACCTTGCCGTCGCGGAACACCCTGTTGACCGCGTCGAACGACACCGCGGCATAGAGCTTTTCGGGACGCAGTGAGTCCGGTGTCTTCGACCAGTCCATCACCGATCCGCGGAAGACCCCGCCCTCGGCCCTGCGGCGCGCGAACATCGGATAGGGATCGCGCAGATCGATCGGCTCGTCCATCGCGAGGTCCTGCGCATCCGTCTCCACGAAGGTACTGTAATCCTTACGGTAATGCTGTGTACAGTGCCTCCAGCGCGATCGGCGCACCGGCCGTCATCGCCGTGACGAACCCCGAATCCACGTGCAGGTCCTGACCGTTGATCCACTGCGCGGCGTCGGAGGCCAGGAACGCGATGACGGGCACGACGTCCTCGACGGTGCCGTGCCTGCCGTAGGTGTCGCGCAGCATGTCGAGGATCTCCTTGCCCATCGTCTGCTCGAAATCGGCCAGGATCGGGGTCTGCACCGGCCCGGGGCTGACGGTGTTGACCCGAACCCCGTAGCGGGACAGCGCCGAACCGGCCAACCGCTTGGCGTAGAGGATCACCGCCTGTTTGGACGACGTGTACACCGGATAGGACGGGTCCTGGCGGGCCTGCCAGGCGGCGACGGCCTCGGCGTCGGTGGCGGCGAGCAGTTCGGAGAGTTCGTCGAGGCGCTGCTCCCAGCCGATTCCGGCGATCGACGCGACGGCCACCACTGCACCGCCGCGGCGCATACGCGGCAGCATGCCCTCGACCATCAGGCGCATGCCCAGGTAGTTGACCGTCAGTACATCGTCAGCCGGAGCGGTGCCGGGGACGCCGGCCACGTGCGCGAGCACGTCCCACCCGGTTCCCAGGCCGTCCAGCAGTGCGGCGATGCTGTGCGGGTCGCGCAGATCGCACTGTGCATGCGCCGAAGCCGGTGTGTCATTGGGGCGCAGATCGACGGCCAGCACGTGGTCACCGCTGTGGTGGAAGTGCGCGGCCACGGCCGCGCCGATGCCGGAACCTGCTCCGACGACGACGATCCTGCGCTTGTCCGCCTGCATGCGCACCGCTTCCCGTCACGTCCCGTAATAACGACAGTAAGCATGACTGTACCGCGGTCGACAATGCCGCAGCGGGTGTTACCGTTGCCGATACCGCAGGCGGTGTCGGACAGAGGAGTCGCGCATGGCAGTGCTGCTGGGCGGCATGACCGCCAGCCGGCAGGAACCGATGTCGGCGATCCTCGAACGGCAGCGGGCGGCGTTCATCGCCGACGGACCACCGGATGCGGCGCTGCGGCGCAACCGCATCGACCGGATGCTGGCTCTGGTTCTCGACAACGCCGACGACTTCGTCGACGCGATGACCGCGGACTTCGGCACCCGGCCGCGCGCCGGATCGCTGTTCACCGAGATCATGGGCATGATCTCGGTGATCGAACACACCAGAGCCCATGTGCGGCAATGGATGAAGCCCGCCAAGCTGATGCGCCCGGCCCGTCCGCTCGGCCTGCGGGCCGAAGTGCGGCCGTCACCGCTCGGGGTCGTCGGGATCATCGGCCCGTGGAACTTCCCGCTGAACCTGGTGGTGCTGCCCGCCGTGGCGGCGTTCGCCGCAGGCAACCGGGCGATGATCAAGATGTCGGAGGTGACGCCCCGCACCGCGGACCTGATGGCGGCCGTCGCACCCGCGTACTTCGACGCCGCCGAACTCGCGGTGATCACCGGTGGCGCCGACGTCGCCGCGGATTTCGCGGCACTGCCGTTCGACCACCTGTTCTTCACCGGGTCTCCGGACGTCGGGGCGCTGGTGCAACGGGCGGCCGCAGCCAATCTGGTGCCGGTGACCCTGGAACTCGGCGGCAAGAACCCGGTGGTGGTCGGGCCCGCCGCCGATGTCGAGCGCGCGGCCGGGCGAATCGCGCAGGGCCGCATGATCAACGGCGGCCAGGTGTGCGTGTGCCCGGATTACGTGTTCGTCCCGGCCGATCGGGTGGAGAAGTTCGTCGCGATCGCCCGGGACACTCTGCGCGGCATGTTCAGCTCGATCGTGGACAACGACGACTACTGCTCGTCGGTCAACGAGGCCAACTTCGACCGCGTCGTCGGCCTGATCGAGGACGCCCGCGCCAAGGGCGCGAGGGTCGAATCGGTGGCGCCGCCGCACGAGTCCCTTCCCGACCGCCGGACGCGCAAGATCGCGCCGACGCTGCTGCTCGACGTGGACGACGGCATGCGGATCGCCGACGAGGAGACGTTCGGTCCGGTGCTCGCCGTCCGGCCCTACGAACGCCTCGCCGACGTCGTCGACTACGTCAACGCGCGCCCGGCGCCGCTGGTGGCCTACTGGTTCGGTCCCGACGACGCCGACTTCCGGTGGTTCGTCGAACGCACCCGCAGCGGTGGCGTCGCGCGCAATGACTTTGCCGCACAGATGATCCCGTCGGCGGCACCGTTCGGCGGCGTCGGGCGCAGCGGCATGGGCGCCTACCACGGCAAGGCGGGGTTCGACGCGTTCAGCCACTACCGCACGGTGGTGGGCAGCGATCTGCCGTTCACCGTCACCGGCCGCGCGGCGCCACCGTTCACCCGCTCGACGACGATGACCACCACGCTGGCGCTGCGGCTGGTGCAGCGCCGGACGCGCAGGCGGCTCAGGAACCGCTGACGGCCTGCTCGCGCGCCCACCGGTAGTCGGCCTTGCCGGCCGGGCTGCGCTCGATCACCGGACGGAACACCACCGCCTTGGGCAGCTTGTACCGGGCGACCACCGTCGAGGCGTGCTCGACCAGTTCCTCGGCGGAGACGCTCGCGCCGTCGGCGAGCGCCACCACGGCAACCACCTCCTGGCCCCAGCGTTCGCTGGGCCGTCCCGCCACCACGACGTCGGCGACCGCGGGATGCGACGCGATCGCGGACTCGACCTCCTCGGCGAAGATCTTCTCGCCGCCGGAGTTGATGGTGACCGAATCGCGGCCGAGCAGTTCGATCGCCCCGTCGGCGAGATGGCGGGCCCGGTCGCCGGGCACCGAGTAGCGCACGCCGTCGATGACGGGGAACGTCGCCGCGGTCTTGGCGGCGTCGCCCTTGTAGCCCAGCGGCACATAGCCGCGCTGGGCCAGCCAGCCCATGTCGTCGTGGCCCGGTTCCAGGATCGACCCGAGGTCCTCGGCGGCGACGAAGGTGTCCGGCCCTGCGGTGAACCGGCCCGTCGACACCGCTCCTGGAGCCGACATGTGCGTCATCTGGGCGCCGGTCTCGGAGGACCCGACGCCGTCGACGACGATCAGGTTCTGCTTGGCGTCGATCAGGCGCTGCTTGGCGGTCGGGGTCAACTGCGCGCCGCCGTTGGCGACCACGGCCAGCGACGACAGGTCCGCACCGGTGCGCTCGAACGCCTCGGCCAGCGGGCGGGCCATCGCGTCACCGACCACGGTGACCGCGAGAACCTTCTCGCGCTCGATGGTGGCGATCACGTCGTCGACGTCGAGGTGGCTGGTGATCGGCGAGAACACCACGGTCTGGCCGGTGTTCATCGCGGTGAAGACCGCCCACTGCGCGGCGCCGTGCATCAGCGGCGGCAGCACCATCAGCGTGCTGCCCGGGGATTCGGCGCACCGCTGTGCGACGTCGTCCAGCGACGAGATCAGCTCGCCGGTATAGAGACTGCGGCCGCCGAAGGAGGCCATGAAGATGTCGTGCTGGCGCCACAACACGCCCTTGGGCATGCCGGTGGTGCCGCCGGTGTAGAGCACGTACAGATCGTCGGCGGACGGTTCCACGGGTGGCGGATCGGACGGGCCCTCGGCCACGATCGACTCGTAATCGACTGCGCCGGGCAACAGTTCGTTGGCGGAGTCGTCGGCGATCTGGATCAGGACCCTGAGGTCGGGCAGCCCGGGAAGCACCTCGGCAAGCCGGGGGGCGAACGCGGCGTGGTAGAGCAGCGCGGTGGCGCCGGAGTCGGCCAGCAGATACTGCAGCTCGCTCTTGACGTAGCGGTAGTTCACGTTGAACGGGGCCACCCGGGCCCGCCACGCGCCCAGCATGCCTTCGACGTACTCGGGTCCGTTGTGGGCGTAGATGCCCAGCAGATCCTGGCCGACCTCATGGCCGGGCAGCTCGGATCGCTCGGTGTGGCAGCCCAACCCCTGCGCATGCAGGTAGGCGCCGAGCCGGTTGGCGCGCGCGACGACCTGCGCGTAGGTGTAGCGGCGATCGCCCTGGACGATGAACTCGCGATCGCCGATCACGGCGGTGACGGCATCGGCGGCGGCCGGGACGGTGAACTGAATCGACTCGGTCATGCGAGCGACTCTAGACGGAAGCCCCGATCGAGTGGACAGTTGTCCAAAAGTTGTATGCCCATCGTCGGGTCACCGCCACGCGTCGAGCAGTTCGTCGGTGGTGGTCACCGTTGCCAGCAGCGACAGCGTGTTGTCGATGACCGCGGTCGCGTACTCCGTCGGTATTCCGGCGACGGCGTCGCGGGGCAGGACCACCCGGTAGCCGGCATTGACGGCGTCCATCACCAGGTTGATGATCGCGACGTTCACCGACACGCCGACGGCCACGATGGTCCGCACGTCGAGGTTGCGCAGGATGGCGTCGAGGTCGGTGCCGCCCATCGGTCCCACGCCGTGCCAGCGGTGCAGCACGAGATCCGTCGGCTGCAGCCCGACCTCGGGAACCGGCAAGGTGCCGGGGCTGCCCGGGGTGAGGTCCACCCCGGACGCGCCGAGTGCGAAGAGCTTGGCGTTGCGATTGGCTCCGCGCCCGTCGGCGCGCCGCTGCACCAGGCAGTGCACCACCGACGTGCCCGCGCTCCTGGCCGCAGGCAGCAGGCGCGCGATGTTGGGCAGCGCCTCCCGGCGCGCCTCGCCGGCCAGCACGGCCAGCCCGGCGTCGGGTCCCACCACCGCGCCCTGGCACTCCTGCGTCACCACTGCGGTGTGGGCGGGGGCGACGAGCTCGGCGAGCGGAATCCTCATGCGGTGGTCGCGCCGGCGGGCGGTACCTCGGCGGGAACCTCGTAGAACCGTAGCGCCCATTTGCGCATCGCCATGTACGGTTTCGCGTCGATCTTGGCCAGCGGGGGGTTCTCCACGTACTTCTGATAGCGCCAGATGTCGCAGTCCTCCCAGACGGTCTTGAGGAACTGCCGCTGGACCTTCTCGATCACCTCGGGTGGCGGCACGTCCGACGTCTCGCCGGGCAGCTTCGGCCACCAGATCGAATAGAACATGTCCGAGACCTCGTCGTCGACCGGCGTGCAGGCGAAGATCAGTCGGTGGTTCGACGATCCCTCGAACGCGCTCATCGCGAAGCCGAGGCCGGAGAAGTGGCTGTGGATCTTCAGTGCCATCACGTCGGGGTCCTCGCTGCGCGCGTCGGGCCAGCCGGTCAGGAACCGCCACTCCTCGTCGACGTGCTCCCAGTGCAGGCACACCGGGGTCACGGTGGCACCGTGCACGTACCGGAAATGCGAGCTGTCCGGGCCGTTCTCGGCGACGATCTGCGGGTGGACGGGAATGGCGTCCGCGCGGCTGGAGAACTCCGGATACGGCCGGTAGTAGGCGTTCGCGTCGGTGTCGAACTGCGGGAACTTCCAGAAGATGTCGGGCAGCTCCCACTGCGGGTCCTCGCCCTGGGGCTGGTGCCACATGAAGATGCAGCCGTACTGCTCCTTGACCGGGTAGGACCGCAACCTCAGTCCGCGGTTGGGGCGGTCCGGCTGGTAGGGGATGTAGGTGTTGGCGCCGTCGGGCCCCCACCGCCAGCCGTGGAACGGGCATTCGACGCAGTCGCCGACGACCTTGCCGCCGTGGCCGATGTGGGCGCCGAGGTGCTTGCAGTGCGCCTCCAGGACGTGCAACCGGCCCGACTCGTCCCGGTATGCGGCCAGATCCTCACCGAAGTACCTGAGCGCCTTGACGTCACCGACCTCGTACTCCGCGGACCAGCCGATCATGAACCACCCGGTGACCTTCCAGGTGAACGGGACTTTCATCACGACTCCCTCCGGTGTCACGAACGGAGGTCGCGGCAGCGGATCGGCCGGATCCCCCACGCGCTCCTGTAGACGTCGATACTGTAACAGCAACAGTATCCTGAGCCCGGAGGAACCGTGACGATCGACGATGGCGCTGCCCGGTTCGACGCGATCGTCGTCGGCGCCGGCTTCTCCGGCCTCTACGCGCTGCACCATCTGCGCGAGCGCGGACTCCGGGTGCGCGTCCTGGAACGGGCCCACGGCGTCGGCGGCACCTGGCTGTTCAACCGCTATCCCGGCGCGCGCTGCGACATCGAGAGCATCGAGTACTCCTACAGCTTCTCCGACGAGATCCAGCAGGAATGGGTCTGGACGGAGACGATGCCGACCCAGCCCGAGATCGAGGCGTACCTGAACTTCGTGGCCGACCGGCTCGACCTGCGGCGGGACATCGCGTTCGGGAGGGACGTGGTCGCGATGACGTTCGACGAGCACACCGCCGAGTGGGCCGTGCGGACCTCGGCGGGGGAGTCGTTCGTCGCGCCGTTCCTCGTCGCCGCCACCGGGATCCTGTCGGTGCCGCTGGAACCGTCGATCCCCGGGATGGACACCTTCGCAGGCAGATCGCTGTTCACCAGCCGCTGGCCGGCCGACGGCGTGGACCTGGCCGGCCTGCGCGTCGGGGTGATCGGCACCGGTTCCACCGGGGTTCAGCTCATCCCGGAGGTGGCCCGGGAAGCCGGACAGCTCACGGTCTTTCAGCGTTCGCCCGCTTACACGCTGCCGTGGGAGGTGCGCGCTTTCGCGCCGGGCGAGCTCGACGCGCTCAAGGCCCGCTATCCCGAGATCCGCGCCGCTCAGCGCGAGCACCCGGTGGGCGCGGCGCGGCTGAGCGCGTTCTCGGTGCTGCTGGAGATGCTGGTCAAGCCTCCGCTGAAGTCCGCGTCCCGCGAGGAGCGGACGCGGGCCGTCGAGGAACGCGGCATCATGGGCGCCCTCGACTGGGGCGACCTCTTCTTCGACATCGACGCCAACCGGATGGCGGCCGAACTCTACGGCGAAGCGGTCGCGCGTATCGTCGACGACCCCGACACGGCCAGGGCGCTGACACCGAGTCATCCGTTCGCGTGCAAGCGGCCCATCATCGACCAGGGCTACTACCAGACCTTCAACCGCGACAACGTCTCGCTGGTCGACCTGCGCGAGGACCCGATCGTGGCCGTGCGGCCCCGCGGGCTGGAGACCCGGGGCGGGCTGCACGCACTCGACGTGCTCGTCTACGCGACGGGCTTCGACGCGATGACCGGGGCGCTGAGCCGGATCGACGTTCGGGGCCGGGGCGGCGCGTCACTCGGGCGGTTCTGGGCCGAGGAGGGGCCGTTGAGCTACCTCGGGCTGGCGGTCGCCGGCTTCCCGAACCTGTTCACCGTGCAGGGGCCCGGCAGCCCCGCGGCTGCGTCGAACTTCGTTGCCGCGCTGGAACAGAACGTCGAGTGGATCGGCGCCTGCGTGAGCTACCTGCGCGCGCACGGCTACCGCACCATCGAGGCGCTGCCGGAGGCGCAGCAGGAGTGGATCGAGGAGGCCACCGCGCTGGTGGCGACCACCGTCCTCGTGCACCCGTCGTGCAACTCCTGGTACAACGGCGGCAATGTGCCCGGCAAGAAGCGCATGTACATGGGTTACACCGCGGGAATCCCCGAGTACCGCCGGCGGTGCGACGAGATCGCGCAGGCCGATTACCGCGGGTTCGCACTGACGTGAGGCCGGCCGAACGGATCGTGCGGATCGCCGGGGACCTGGCCGGCGTGGTGCCCCGGGCCCATTCCGCGGTGGCTTCCGACACCGGGTGGAACCCGTTGTCGCTCCTGGGGATCCGACAGTTGAGCGAGGTCGTCCTCGACGAGCTGGCGCTGACCGGGATGACGCTGACCGCGCCGCCGCCCAAGCCGCAACGGTCGGTGGACTCGTGCGCGGCCGCGGCGGCCGAACTGTCGATGCTGGGGGTGCGCGGTGCCCACGCCGACCCGGCGCCGCTGCGGGTGCAGGCCTGTCGACGCCGCCGGTTCGGCCGACAGGTCTACGAGCAACTGCGCTTCGACCACGACCCCGCACTGCCCGCATCCCTGGCCGCATTCGGCGGGCAGGCGCAGGCCGTCGTGCACCTGTGCCGTTCCGGCGAGGCCGGCAGGCCCTGGCTGGTGTGGGTGCACGGCGCCGGACAGGGGCAGCCCGTCGACCTGCTCGTGTCGCGGGCACGCCACCTGCACGACGAGTTGGGGTTCAACGTCGCGCTTCCCGTACAACCGGGATGCGGAGTCCGGCGCGACGTGTGGCCGGAGTACCCGAACATGGATCCGCTGGCCAACATCGCGGGGATGATGCGGGCCGTCTCGGAGGTACGTGCACTGGTGCGATGGCTGCGACCCAGGGCCGAGTCCGTTGTGGTGGCCGGGGTGTCGATGGGAAGCCCGGTGGCAGGGCTGGTTTCGCATCTGGAGACGGTCGACGGGGTCGCGGTGTACACCCCGATCTCCGGGCTGAACGCGATGATCGCCGCCCACCTGGGTCGCTGGGGACCCTCGGTGGCCGACACCGCTGCGGTGCTGCGGTCGACGGCCGCCGAGCAGGCGGCCGCCGCGGTCGACTACCACGCCGTCGCACCCACCGCGCCGCCCGAGCGCCGCCTGATCGTCGGCGCCTGGCACGACCAGATGGCCCGCAGGGAACCCGCGCTCGCGCTGCACGACCGGTGGGGAGGGCGGCTGCACTGGCATCGCGGCAGCCACGTCGGGCACCTGTTCGCCGGCGGGGTGCAGAAGGCGTCGGAGGAGTTCCTGCGGTCCGTCGTCGCGCGGACACGCCCGGGTTCCGGCTAGCCTGCGCCGTAGGCGCCGACGAGGCGCGCCCGCGCGTAGGCGAGCTCGTCGGCGAACTCGTACGGGTAGGCCTGCATGATCCACTGATAGGCCGCGCCCAGCACGGCGGAGCCGAAATCGTTGACCGCCCGGGCGATATCGACATCCTCTCGCACGGATCCGTCGGTGACGCCGTGGCGCAGCCCCGCTTCCACGGTGCCGGCCGCACGTTCCAGCCACATGCGGATGTACGGGTGGGCCCGTGACGTCTTCTTGGCCGCCTCGAAGGTCAGCACGAAGACCGCGCGGCACAGGTCCGGGTCCTCGGCGTACAGCAACGCGATCCGGTCGACGTGTGCGAGGGCCTGCGTCATCCCGTCGGAGCCGGGATCAGGTGCCGGGCTCAACTTCTTCTCGTACTCGACGGCGAACAACGTCTCCAGCAGCGCGTCCTTGCTGCCGTAGCGGGCGTGCACCATCGCCCGGCTGTAGCCGGCGCGCTGGCCGATCTCCGCCGCCGTCGTTGCCTCCCAGCCTTTCTCGCCGATCAGCGCGACGGCGGCCCGGAGCAGCCGGTGAGCCGAAAGCTCAAGGCGCTGAGGCTGGGTCAACCCTCTGGCGGGGGAAGGCACCCTTGCATGTTAATCGCCCGACCTCTAACTTAGTTGCGCGGCGTCAAATAACTGTGGGAGGTCAACGGTGACTTCGGGAACGACCGACGCGGGCAACGCGACCGCGGTGCCGGGCAGCGTCGCGGGCCTGACGCCGCAGTGGCTGACCGATGTCCTGCACACCGATGCCGGGCTGCCGCGCACGGCTCTGGTCACCGACGTCCGCGCCGAGCGGATCGCCGAGGACTCCGGGTTCTCGTCGCTGCTCTACCGCCTGCACCTCACCGGTGACGACGTGCCCGCGACCCTGATCGCCAAGCTGCCCGCCGAATCCGAGGCCCGCGGCGCGATGGAACTGCTGGACGGCTACCGGCGCGAACTCAGGTTCTACCGCGACGTGGCCGGCCGCGCGCCGATGGACACGCCGCGGGTCTATGCCGCGCGGATCGCCGAGCACTCGGTCGATTTCGTGCTGCTGCTGCAAGACCTGCGCGACTGGGACAACGCCGACCATCTCGCCGGCTTGTCGATGGACCGGACCCGGCTGGCCATCGCGAACCTGGCCGCTCTGCACGCCTGGTCGGCCGATCCCGTCAACTGCTCTGCGCTGCAGAGTTTTCCGAGTCTGTCCACACCGGTGGTCCGGGAACTGCTGGTGCCTGCGTTCGGGCCGGGGTGGCAGGTGTACCGCGACAGGTCCGGCGCTGCCGTCCCGCGCCGGGTGGCGCGGTTCGCCGAGCGGTTTGCCGAGTCGGCACCCCAGGCGCTGTCGGCGCTGACCGAGCACTCGATGCTGCTGCACGGCGACATCCGGGCCGACAACATGTTCTTCGACGGCGACCGGCTCAAGATCGTCGACTTCCAGTTCGCGTCGGTGGGTTGCGGCGCCGCGGACATCGGCTACCTGGTCAGCCAGGGTCTGCCCACCGCGGTGCGACGGGGCCATGACCAGTCGCTGGTGCGGGAGTACCTCGGGGCGTTGCGGGACCGCGGCCTCACCTCCTACGGCTTCGACGACGCCTGGCGGCACTACCGGTTCGCGGTGGCCTATCTGATGATGCTCCCGGTCATCACGCTGATCGGCTGGGACACCTTGCCGGAACGCTCGCGGGCGCTGTGTCTGGAACTGACTGCCCGCGCCGTCGCCGCGGTGGACGACATCGACGCGACGGAGGTCTTCGCGTGACCCGATCCGCCCGTGAGGTGGTCGAGCAGTACAACCTGGTGGTCTGGAATCAACGGGACTTCGCACTCGCCGAGGAGTTGATGGGCGACAGTGTGATCCGCCACGACGTGGGGGAGTCGTCCACCCTGACCCACGAGCAGGCGGTGGCCCGCATCGTCGATCACTGGGACATGTTCTCGGCCATCCGTTTCGACCTCAACCTCGTGGTCGCCGGCGACGACGGAGAGCACGTGGCGATCGTGTACCAGTCGCCGATGACTCTCAAGGACGGCACCGAGACGACGATCAGCAGTATGGAGATCTTCCGCGTCGTCGATGGCAGGATCACCGAAGTCTGGAATTGCGGCTACAAGCAAGGGATTTGGTCATGACGGGTGCGACGCTGGATGAACTGGGCTACTACCTGCTGGCCGGCGCCGGGGGTGAGGGTCCCGCCACGCTGATGGACGAGGCCCGCCGTGGTGAGGAACTGGGCTTCGGGACGGGGTTCATCTCCGAACGGTGGAACGTCAAGGAAGCGTCGTCGTTGACGGGGGCGGCGCTGGCGGTGACCAATCGCATGCAGATCGCGACCGCGGCCACCAACCACAACACCCGCCATCCGCTGATCACGGGCTCGTGGGCGACCACGATGCACCGGCTCTCCGGCGGCCGGTTCACACTCGGCATCGGCCGCGGGATCGGCGCGATCTACAGCGCGTTCGGGATACCCGCGGTGACCACCGCGCAGATGGAGGACTTCGCGCAGGTGATGCGCAAGCTCTGGCACGGCGAGCTGATCTTCAACCACGACGGGCCCCTGGGCAAGTATCCGGTGCTGTTCCTCGACCCGGACTTCCGGGAGGATATCCGGCTGGCCATCGTCGCGTTCGGACCGCAGACCCTCGCGCTGGGCGGCCGGGAGTTCGACGACGTCATCCTGCACACCTACTTCACCCCCGAAACACTGCAGCGTGCGGTCAAGACGGTCAAGGACGCCGCCGAGCAGGCCGGCCGGGATCCGGCCTCGGTGCGCGTGTGGTCGTGTTTCGCGACCGTCGGCGACCACCTGCCCGAGGAGCTGCGGCTGAAGAAGACCGTGGCCCGGCTGGCCACCTACCTGCAGGGGTACGGCGACCTGCTGGTCACCACCAACGGGTGGGATCCAGCTGTGCTGCAACGGTTCCGGGACGACAAGGTGGTCCAGTCCGTCGGCGGCGGTATCGACCACAAGGCCACCGCCGAGCAGATCGAACACATCGCCACGCTGATCCCCGACGAATGGCTCGAGCCTGCCGCCACCGGATCGGCGGAGCAGTGCGCGGCGCGGGTGCGCAAGGAGTTCGACTATGGCGCGGACGCGGTGATCATGCACGGCGCCACGCCCGACGAACTGGCCCCGGTCGTCGCCGCCTACCGCGCGATGGGGTGAATCCGGCGCGCTATGCGACACCGAGGGTGCCTGTGCGCGCCGGATCCGCAGGGGGCTAGGGGGTGATCGCCGTGCGGGTCACCGGTTCGGCGGCGGCCTGGCGGCTGTGGAGACCCCGCTCGAGCGCGTCGAGCAGCACGTCGCGCGTCTCCTGCGGGTGGATCAGGTCGTCGAAGCCGAGGTGCCCCGCCGACCGGAACGACGCATCCACCTCGGCCTGACGCAGCTTGGCCTCGATGTCCTCGCTCGCGTGCGAGGCCCGGCTCAGCGCCGCCGCGCTCATCGCGCCCATGGTCGCGCCCGGGTAGGCGAACGTCGCGCTCTGGTTGTCGAAGCCCAGCAGCGACATCACCATCGACCCGAAGCCGTACGCCTTGCGCAGTGTCACATGCAGTTTCAGCGTGGTCGCGGTGGTCTGGGCGGCGAACATGCGGGCGCCGCTGCGCAGTACGCCGGTCTTCTCCGAGCGGCTGCCGGGCAGCATCCCCGGGTTGTCGGCCAGGAACACGATCGGCAGGTGGAACGCATCGGCGACCATGATGAAATGCGCTGCCTTGTCGGCGGCATCGGCGTCGATGGAGCCGGCCAGCACCTTGGGCTGGTTGGCAACCACCGCCACCGGATGCCCGCCGAGGTGGGCGAGCGCGGTGATCATGGCCTTTCCGAACCTGGGTTGTACCTCGAACCAGTCGGTGTCGTCGAAGACCACGTCGAGCACTGCGCGCATGTCATAGACCTGGCGGTTGCCGCGCGGCACGATGTCCAGCAGTTCCGGCGTCGACCGGCGCGCGGTCGCCGGGCCCCCCGGAAGCGAGGGCGGGTAGGACCACGCGCTGGACGGGAAGTACGCCAGGTACCGGCGGATGTCGTCGAGCACCGCGGCATCGTCTCGCCCGAGGTTGTGGATCACCCCGCTGGCCAGCGCGACCGACGGCCCGCCGAGGTCCTCCTTCGAGATCTCCTCGCCGGTGGACTCTTTCACCACCGGCGGGCCCGCGGTGAAGATCGCACCCTGGGGGGTCATGATCGTCCAGTCGCAGACCGGCGCGACCAGCGCGCCGTGCCCGGCCGACGGCCCGAAAAGCCCGCTGACCGTGGGCACCAGGCCCGAGCAGCGGGCCTGGGCCAGCAGGTCGGTCGGTGCGCGCCCGTAATGCTCCCCGCTGGGCCGGAATCCCGCGCCCTCCAACAGCATCACCAGCGGTACCCGATCCCGCAGTGCCAGCTCGGCGAGCCGGTACCGCTTGGCGTTGCCGCCGGGCCCGATGCTGCCGGCCAGCGTGGTGAAGTCCTCGGCGCCGACGAGCACCGGCCTGCCGTCGATCAGGCCCGACCCGGTGACGATGCCGTCGGCGGCGATGTCGCCGCCGACCAGCGTGCCGAACTCCCGGAACGAGCCCTTGTCCAGCAGGTGCCCGAGGCGGCCGCGGGCGTCCAGTTTGCCTTTGCCGTGGTGCTTGGCCAGGCGGTCCTCGCCGCCCATGGACGTGGACACCCCGCGCCTGCGGGCGAGCTCGGCGAGAGTGTCCTGCCAATCCTCGGCACTGGCCATGCGCAGACTCCTGTCCTCCGGCGGCACGCGGTTCGCAACGTTGACCTTACTGAATTGCTTACTGTAGCTTCGTTCAACATGGGTGCTGAAGGCGGCCTGAAGGTGGACGCTGCCGTCGTCAGTCAACTGTCCCACGTTCCCGCCGCGGCGAGGACGCTGGAACAGCGGGGCTACGACGGTTGCTGGACGGCCGAGATCAACCACGATCCGTTCCTGCCGCTGACCTTGGCGGCCGAGCACACCCACTCCATCGAGCTCGGCACCAGCATCGCGGTGGCGTTCGCACGCAACCCGATGACCGTGGCCCAGATCGGCTGGGATCTGCAGGACTACTCGCAGGGCCGGTTCATCCTGGGTCTCGGGTCGCAGATCAAACCGCACATCGAGAAGCGGTTCAGCATGCCGTGGGGCCGACCCGTCGCCCGGATGCGGGAGTTCGTGCTGGCGCTGCACGCGATCTGGGGGTGCTGGGGCGACGGCACCCGATTGGATTTCGTCGGCGAGTTCTACCGGCACACGCTGATGACGCCGATGTTCGTCCCGCCCAGGCAGCCGCACGGCGATCCCAAGGTGTTCGTCGCCGCGGTCGGGGACCGGATGACCGAGATGTGTGGTGAGGTGGCCGACGGCCTTCTCGCGCATGCCTTCTCGACGCAGCGTTACGTCCGCGAGGTCACCATCCCGACGTTGACGCGCGGCATCGAGCGGGCCGGACGCACCCGGGGTGACGTCGAAGTGGCCTGCCCGCTGTTCGTCGTCACGGGCCAGGATGAGCGCCAGATGGCCGACGCGGCGGCGGCCACCCGTAAGCAGATCGCGTTCTACGCGTCCACGCCGGCCTACCGCAGTGTGCTGGACCTGCACGGCTGGGGCGAGTTGCACGGCGAGCTGCACCGGCTCTCCCGTGCCGGTGAGTGGGACTCGATGGGGTCCCTCATCGACGACGCCATCCTCGAAGAGTTCGCGGTCGTCGCACCGGTCGACGACCTGGCCGACAAGATCCGGGCGCGCTGCGACGGACTGATCGACCGTGTGCTGGTGGGCTTTCCGCCGTCCATCGACGAGGCGACGGTCGTCGACCTGGTCACCGATCTGCGCAACGGCGCATGACGAAGGAGACACCGATGACTGTTCGAATCGCCGACGGAGCGGCCGGGGTCTTCGCCGATCCCAGCGCGTACGCCGACGAAACCCGACTGCACGCGGCGATGACGCACCTGCGCCGCAACGCGCCGGTGTCGTGGGTGGAGGCCCCGGGGTACAACCCGTTCTGGGCGATCACCAAGCACGCCGACATCATGGCGATCGAACGAGACAACGCGGTGTTCACCAACTCGCCGCGACCGGTGCTGACGACCGCCGAAGGTGACGCCCAGCACGAGTCGATGGGCATCAGCACCCTGATCCACCTCGACGATCCCCAGCACCGCAAGGTCCGGGCGATCGGCGCCGACTGGTTCCGGCCGAAAGCCATGCGCGCGTTGAAAGTCCGGGTCGACGAGCTCGCGAAGACCTTCGTCGATCAGATGTACGACCGCGGTGGCGAATGCGACTTCGTTCAGGAGGTCGCGGTGAACTTCCCGCTGTACGTGATCATGTCGCTGCTCGGCATCCCGGAGTCCGATTTCCCGCGGATGCTGACCTACACCCAGGAACTGTTCGGCAACGACGACGCCGAACTGCAGCGCGGGGCGAGCATGGAGGAGCGCGGGCTGGCACTGTTCGACATGTTCAACTATTTCAACGAGATCACCGCCGCGCGACGCGCCCACCCCACCGAGGATCTGGCCTCGGCGATCGCCAACGCCCGGATCGACGGGGAACCGCTGTCCGACATCGACACGGTGTCCTACTACCTGATCGTGGCCACCGCCGGTCACGACACCACCAGCGCCACCATCTCGGGTGGCCTACAGGCGCTGATCGAGAACCCGGACCAGCTGCAGCGGCTCCAGCAGAACCGCGAGCTGCTGCCGCTGGCGGTCGAGGAGATGATCCGCTGGGTCACCCCGGTCAAGGAGTTCATGCGAACGGCGCAGCAGGACACCGTGGTTCGCGGTGTGCCGATCGCGGCGGGGGAGTCGGTGCTGCTGTCCTACCCGTCGGGCAACCGGGACGAGGATGTGTTCACCGATCCGTTCCGGTTCGACGTCGGGCGTGACCCGAACAAGCACGTCGCGTTCGGTTACGGCGTGCACTTCTGCCTGGGGGCGGCGCTGGCACGCATGGAGATCAGCAGCTTCTTCGCCGAGCTGCTGCCGCGGCTGACCTCGGTCGAGCTGGCCGGGCGGCCCGAGCACATCGCCACGATCTTCGTCGGTGGGCTCAAGCACCTCCCGATCCGGTACACGCTGACCCGCTGAGGTCCGCCGAACGTGCATTCCACGCGGCCGCCGGCGGGTTCTGGCCGCGTGGAATGCGGTTTCGGCGCGAAAGAAGGCGTCAGCAGCAACGGGCTCCCGGATTGGCGTCGGCCGCCGCATGCCGGTGCCGCCAGTACTCGCGTTCGGACATCGGCGGTTCACCGGGGTGGGTGCGGGCGTGATGGTCCAGGTAACGCTGGTAATGGTTGTCGCCCATCAAGGATTTGCAGTACCAGCCGAGCTGACCGAGGGCCGCCCGTGTACTTGCGGTAATGCGTCCCATTGCTTCTGCACCTCCTTCTCTGCCGGGGTCATGACCATGCCGGACGGGGCGAAGATCCGCGACGGTATCGGGTCGTCCTCGCTCGTCGGGCCCGCGTTGCCGCGAATCGCCTTGAGCGCCACGATCACTCCGGCGGTGACCACGACGATCACCAGCACCGCGAAGATGATCGACAGCGTGCCCTGGATGAACGTGTTGCGGATGACGGCGTCGAGCTGACCGGCGTCCTTGGCCGCACCGAAACTCGTCGCGCCGCCGTCACGGGCGTTGCGGTACTGGAAATGCTGCGTCCAGTAACCGACCTTGGGATCCCCGGAGAAGATCTTCTGCCAGGAGGCCGTCATGGTCACCACCAGATCCCACAGCAGCGGAATCCCGGGTATCCAGGCCCATTTCAACAATCCGCGCTTGATCACCACGACCGTCACCACGGTCAGCGCGATGGCCGCCAGCAGCTGGTTGGCGATACCGAACAGCGGGAACAGCGTGTTGATGCCGCCCAGCGGGTCGGTCACCCCCATCAGCAGGATGCTGCCCCACGCGGCGACGACCACCACACTGCAGATCCACGCACCGACCCGCCAGCTGGGGTTGCGCAGCTTCTTGAACGGACCGCCGAGGTTGCTCAGGCCGTCAGACAACATGAACCGGGCCACCCGGGTACCGGCGTCGACCGTGGTGAGGATGAACAGCGCCTCGAACATGATCGCGAAGTGGTACCAGAACGCCTTGAGGCTTGCGCCGCCGAAGACCTGGTGCAGCACCTCGGACATGCCGAACGCCAGCGTCGGGGCGCCACCGGTGCGGGACACGATGGATTCCTCACCGACGCCCGCGGCGGCATCGGTGATCTCCTGGGCGGTGATCGGCGCACCGGACAGGCCCAGGCCGTTGACGTAGTCGGCCGCGCTCTGGGCGGTGGTTCCCGTCGAGGCGGCGGGGGCGTTCATCGCGAAGTACAGGTGCTGGTTGAGGATCGCGGCGGTGATCAGCGCCATGATCGCCACGAACGACTCGGTCAGCATGCCGCCGTAGCCGATGAGCCGCATCTGGCTCTCCTTCTCCAGCAGCTTGGGCGTGGTGCCCGAGGAGATCAGCGCATGGAATCCCGACAGCGCACCGCAGGCGATGGTGATGAACAGGAACGGGAACAGCGAACCGGCGAACACCGGCCCCGTGCCGCTGGCGGCGAACGACGAGATCGCCGGCGCCTCCATCACCGGCCGGGCCAGCAGGATGCCGATCGCCAGCAGCGCGATCGTGCCGACTTTCATGAACGTCGACAGGTAGTCGCGGGGGGCCAGCAGCAGCCACACCGGCAGCACCGACGCGGCCAGGCCGTAGAGGATGATGCACCACGACAGCGTCACCTTCGACAGCGTGAACCACTCGACGCCCCAAGCGGTGTCGGCGACCCAGCCGCCCGCGACGACCGCAAGCAGCAGCAGTGCCACGCCGATCAGCGAGACCTCCGAGACGCGGCCCGGCCGCAGGTACCTCAGGTACAGGCCCATGAAGATCGCGATCGGGATCGTCATCGCGATGGAGAAGACGCCCCAGGGACTTTCGGCGAGCGCGCCGACCACCACCAGCGCCAGCACCGCCAGCAGGATCACCATGATGACCAGCACGCCGATGATCGCGGCGGCACCGCCCACGACACCGAGTTCGTCGCGCGCCATCTGCCCCAGGGACCGCCCGCGCCGCCGCACCGAGATCGACATCACCAGGTAGTCCTGCACGCAGCCGGCGACCACGGCGCCGATGATGATCCAGATCGCGCCCGGCAGATAACCCATCTGGGTGGCCAGCACCGGGCCCACCAGCGGTCCCGCCCCGGCGATCGCGGCGAAGTGGTGACCGAAGAGCACCCGCCGGTCGGTCGGCATGTAGTCGGTGCCGTTCTCGAAAACCTCTGCCGGCGTGGCGTTGTCGTCGCGCGGGCGGACGATCTTCATCTCGATGAGCCGGGCGTAGAACCGGAAACCGATGACGTAGGTGCAGACCGCGGCAACGACGAACCAGACCGCGTTGACCGTCTCTCCGCGGAAGAACGCGATCATCGCCCAGGCGATGGCGCCGAGCACAGCGACGACGGCGAAGATGATCCGGTGCTTGACGGTGATCGGTGATCTGTCGATGATCGCGACAGGCGGCAGGTCCTTGTCCGTCCGGATGTAGGTGATGTCCCCATCGGTCTCTTCGACGCGTTCCGATGGTGCGGCGGTGGGTGTGGCCACGGTGTCTCCCGGTTCCTTCGTCGGCTCGACTGCGTTTCTGCCCTGGATCCATGCCTCGTCTCGATACTGGCACCGGACGGAGCGCACATGTGGGGAAACCCCCGTTTGGGACCTCAGCTTCCGCGATCGTAGATTTCGCGCACGGTGTCGATCGTGTCGGCCTCTGCGGCGGTCTTGTCGTCGCGGTATCGAAGCACACGGGCGAACCGCAGCGCCATCCCGCCCGGGTAGCGCGACGACGTCTGGATTCCGTCGAATGCGATCTCGACGACCTGCTCGGGCCGCACCGTCACGACGTACTGATCTGTGGGGCTTCGATCTGATGTCGCGGCCGGCGCCGCTCCGTCGGCCAGTTCCAGGAACCGCCCCGTCTGCCACGTCAGCATCTCGTCGGTCATGCCCTTGAACGTCTTGCCGAGCATCACGAAGCCGCCGGTGGCCGGATCACGCGCGCCGAGATGAATGTTGGACAGCTTGCCGGTGCGCCGCCCCGAACCCCATTCCACGGCGAGCACCACGAGATCGAGGGTGTGCACGGGCTTGACCTTGAGCCAGCCGGCACCGCGCCGCCCGGCCTCGTACGGCGCCGACGGGGACTTGGCCATCACGCCTTCGTGACCCGCGGCCAGCGTCGCCTCGAGGAAGGCCTGCGCCGCGGCGGGGTCGGAGGTCTCCAGCCGGTCGACACGCTGGGCGGCAGGCACGGTCGCGTCGAGCCTGGCGATGCGCTCGCGGGAGGGCAGGTCGAGCAGGTCGACACCGTCGGCGTGCAGCAGATCGAAGAAGAACACCGACAGGCGCTGCTGCATCGGGTCCGGCGTGCCGCCGCGGCGGCCGAAGCGCGACGCGGTGACCTGGAAGCGGTGCGGACGGCCATCGGGGCGCAGTGCGATCGCCTCGGCGTCGGCGATCAGGTCGGTGACCGGGAGCGCCAGCGTCGCGTCGACGACCTCCGGCAGCCGGGCGGTCACGTCGTCGAGGCTGCGGGTGAAGATCGACACCGTGTCGCCGCGGCGGTGGATCTGCACGCGTGCGCCGTCGAGTTTGGCCTCGAACAGCGCGGGCCCGCCGAGGCGGTCGAGGGCGTCGGCGACACCGGAGGCCGTCTGCGCCAGCATCGGGCCCACCGGCCGGCCCACCTGCAGGGTGAACTGTTGCAGCGCGGGCTCACCGTCGGCGACGGCCGCGGCGGCCACCGAGGGCAGGTCCCCGCCCAGCATCGCGGCGCGGCGCACCGCGGCGG
>NZ_BCRS01000034.1 GCF_001552715.1 Mycolicibacterium vaccae NBRC 14118 = CIP 105934
GCAGCCGCAGCCGCAGCCGCAGCCGCAGCCGCAGCCGGCGTCATCGCCCGCGCCATCACCGGCACCGGTCGCCGCCGCGGACCCCGCGGCCGGATTGCCCGGATTGCTGCTGCCCGGAACTGGGGGATGACGATGTCTGCTACCCGAGATGTGCGCCGAATAAGGCGCATCGCGGTCCTCGCCGTCACCGCGGCGACAGTGCTGACCGGCTGTGACTGGCGTGGGTTGAATTCACTGCCGATGCCCGGAACCGAAGGCGGCGGTGCCGATTCGTACGTGGTGCAGGCCCAACTGCCCGATATCGGAACCATCGAACCCAACTCGAGGGTGCGCGTCGGTGACGTCAATGTCGGCACGATCACCAGGATCGAACGGCAGGACTGGCATGCGCTGGTCACCATGCGGCTCAACGGCGACGTCGAGCTGCCTGCGAACACGACGGCCACCGTCGGCCAGACCAGCCTGCTGGGCTCGCTGCACGTCGAGCTTGCGCCACCCGTCGACGCCGCCCCGCACGGCAGGCTCGAGGACGGCTCCCTGATACCGCTGGACGCCGGGGCGGCTTACCCCAGCACCGATCAGACGCTTGCGGCATTGTCGTTGCTGCTCAACGGAGGTGGTGTCGGTCAGGTGCAGGACATCACCGCGGCCCTGGCCACGGCGTTCACGGGCCGGGAGAGCGAACTGCGCAGTCTGATCGAACAGACGGACCAGTTCGTCGGGCGGCTGAACACCCAGACCGACGACATCATCGCCGCGACGGACAGCTTCAACGGCCTGGTCGGGCAGCTCGCGGAGCAGAAACCGGTGCTGGACAACGCACTGCGGACCATCCCGGACGCGCTGCGGGTGCTCAGTGACAACCGCGAGGAACTGACCGACGCGGTCGACGGGTTCGGCAAGTTCAGTGCGCTGACCGCGGATGCGGTCAACCAGACCAAACAGAACCTGGTGGCTGAGATCAAGGCCATCGGCCCGGTGCTCAGCTCTCTCGCCGACGCGGGTCCGGACATGACGCGTTCGCTGAGCCTGTTGGCGACCTTCCCATGGCCGATCGAGAGCATCGACACGATCGTGCGCGGGGACTATCTCAACACCGACGTGATCTTCGACCTGACGCTGAGCCGGCTCGGGGACGGTCTGCTCAACGGCACACGATTCGAAGGGGACCTCACCGAGTTGGAGATGCAGTGGGGACGCACGATCGGTCAGCTGCCGAGCCCGTACACCGCCGGGAACCCGCTCGTCGCGCCCTACCAGTTCAACCAGGGGCCGTGACGTGCTGACCAGACGAATCAAGCTGCAGCTCGCCCTCTTTGCGGCCGTCGCGCTCGTCGCGAGCGGGGTGATGGCGTTCGGATACATCAAGGTGCCGGCGATGCTCGGGATCGGGCAGTACACGGTCGTCGTGCAACTCCCACAGGCCGCCGGTCTGTACCAGACCGCCAATGTCACCTACCGGGGCACCAGGGTGGGGCGGGTCGACGACGTCCGGTTGACCGACGACGGCGGGGTGGAGGCGGTGCTGTCGCTGGAATCGGGGACCGACATCCCGTCGGATCTCACCGCGGAAGTGCACAGCGCCTCGGCGATCGGTGAGCAGTACGTGGCGTTGGTTCCCCGAAGCGCCGACGCGTCACCGCTGAAGAACGGCGACGTGATTCCTGTCGACCGCGCGACGACGCCGCCGCCGATCAACGCGCTGCTCGACGCGGCGAACCGGGGAATCCAGGCGATCCCCGGCGACAACGTCAAGACCGTGGTCGACGAGAGCTACACGGCAGTCGGCCGGCTCGGCCCGGAACTGTCCCGCATCGTACAGGGATCCACGCAGTTGGCCTCCGATGCGCGGGCGAATCTCGATTCGCTCGTCACACTGATCGACAAAGCCAAGCCGCTGATGGATTCCCAGGCGCAGACCGCCGATTCGATCAATGCCTGGGCGTCGCATCTGGCCGACCTGACCGGCCAGGTCCGCGATGCCGACGCCGCTGTGGCGGGCCTGCTCGAACGCGGTGGGGACGCCGCCGAGGAAGGCCGTCAGCTCTTCGATCGACTGAAACCGACCCTGCCGGTGCTGCTGGCGAACCTGGTCAGCGTCGGCGAAGTCGCCGTCGTTTATCAGCCCGCGATCGAGCAGGTGCTGGTCCTGGAACCGCAACTGGTCGCCGGTCTGCAGGGCGCTCTGGTGGCCAACAAGGACTCCAAGCGCGCATCGCCCGGCTTGTATGTGAGCTTCAACCTGAATCTGAACTTGCCGCCGCCATGCACGACCGGGTTCCTGCCGGTAGACCAGCAACTGACCCCCAACGTCGAGACATCCGCAGATCTGCCGCCGGGTGACCTGTATTGCCGGATACCGCAGGATTCGTGGAATGTGGTGCGCGGCAACCGGAACTACCCGTGTCTGACCAGGCCGGGCAAGCGGGCGCCGACGGTGAAGATGTGTGAGAGCGACGAGGAGTACGTGCCGCTCAACGACGGGTTCAACTGGAAGGGCGATCCGAACGCGACACTGTCGGGCCAGGACATCCCGCAGCTGCCGCCGCCCGCGGCAGCGCCGCACCCCGCACCGATCGCGGTGGCCGAGTACGACCCGGCCACCGGTGAGTACGTGGCGCCCGACGGCAACATCTACACCCAGGCGGACCTGGCGCCGCAGACAGAAGGCAGGACATGGCAGAGCATGATGATTCCCCCGCCGGCGAGGTGACCGGCCCGACGGTGCCGCGCCGCCTTTCGGGGCTAGGGCGGGTTGCGGCACTGTGCGCGGTGGCGTTGGTGGCACTGGCCGGCGTCGGCGGCTGGATGGGCTATCGGCTGGTCGACGAACGCAGGGATGCGGCCCAGCAGAGCCGCTTCGTCGAGACCGCACGCCAAGGCGCGATCAACCTGACCACCATTCGTCACGAGACCGTCGACGAGGACATCAAGCGGATCCTGGACTCCTCGACCGGGGCATTCCACGACGACTTCCAGAAGCGGGCGGAGCCGTTCGCCGAGGTTGTCAGGCAGGCCCGGTCCACATCCGAAGGGTCCGTCACCTCGGCGGCCCTGGAGTCGCACGAGGGCGACAGCGCCCATGTGCTGGTCGTCATGTCGGTGCAGATGTCCAGTCACGAGGCGCCGGAACAGGTCCCGACGGTATGGCGGATGCGCATCGGCGTGCAGCAGAGCGGCGACGACGCCCGCGTGTCCGACGTGCAGTTCGTGTCATGACGCCGCGCATCGATGAGATCGGTGACGACACCGTGAGCGATCTCGAGCCTGCCGACAGCCCTCCGGCCGTGGTGGCGACACGTCACCCCGCAGTGGTCCGGGCGGTTGCGTACCTGGTCTTGCCGCTGATAGTCGTGGCAGCTGCGCTCGGTGTGGGATTCCTGAAATGGCAGGTCGATTCGGTGGCCGTGCCCTCGGGCGGCGGCGCCGCCGGACCTGTGGCGGCGGCTACCGAAGGCGTCGTGGCGATGCTGTCCTACCGACCCGACCGCGTGCGGGAGGATCTGACCGCCGCCGGCGAGCGTATGACCGGCGAGTTCCGCACGGAGTACACCACGTTGATCGACGACGTCGTCGCACCCGGGGCCGAGGAACAGCGGATCTCGGCGGTGGCCGCGGTTCCTGCGGCCGCGCTGGTGTCCGCAGACGGAGATCGGGCACGCGTGCTCGTCTACATCGACCAGACGACGACGGTGGGCGCCGAACCGCCGACCGACACCCGGTCCAGCGCGCACGTCGAGATGGAGAGGGTCGGAAACACATGGCTGATCGCAGGATTCGAACCCGTCTGACCCTCTCCGGCGCAGCGGTGGCGCTGAGTGTCGCGACGATCGCCGCGGTGGCGGGCCCAGCACCGACGGCCCGTGCGGATGAGGTCGCCTACCTGGTCAATGTCACGCTCGCGCCCGGCTACGACTTCGCCGGCGTCGACGCCGCGCTCGAATACGGGCACGGCATCTGTCGCAAGCTCGCCGATGGCCGGACCTACCCCGAGCTCATCGCCGACGTGCGGGCCGACTTCCGGACCGCCGATGACTATCAGGCTTCCTATCTGCTCGGGCAGGCGGCCAACGAACTGTGCCCGGAATGGATACCGGCGCTGCGTAACTCGGCTGCCGGATACCGTCCATCCTCTGACCACCACACCAGCGCCGAACGAGGTTGACATGTTTCAGATGACCTACCGACTCGCGACTGTCGTGGCACTCGTGGTTGCCGCGGGAGCCACGATGCCGACGGCAACGGCCGACAACCGTAGGTTCAACAGCAGCGTGGTCGAGAACGTGTACGCCATGCAGCGCCAAGCCGGCTGTGAGAACGAGCTGAACGTCAGTCCGGAGCTGCTGCTGGCCGCCGAATGGCACGCGCGTGACCTGATGGGCAACCGCAACCTGAATGCCGACATCGGCACGGACGGGTCCACTCCGCAACAGCGCGCCGAGGCCGCCGGCTTCCGGGGCGCGGTCGCGCAGACCGTGGCGATCCACCCCGCCCTGGCGATGAGCGGAATCGAGCTGATCAACCTCTGGTACCACAACCCCGTCTACCACGCGATCATGGCGGACTGCACTCACACGAAGATCGGCGTCTGGTCGGAGAACAGCCTGGACCGGACGGTGGTGGTCGCCGTGTACGGCCGACCGGACTGACGGTCGGCCGCACACGGCGCGGTGTCACTGCGAGGTCGCGGTCGCGGCGCCCAGGGCGTTCATGTCCGGCACGAACGGCTGATGGGCCAGCAGCCCGCCGTCGACGCGGATGGTCTCGCCATTGATGCCGCGGGAGTCGTCGGACGCCAGGAACGCGTAGACCTTGGCCAGGTCGTCGGGCCCGTTGAGGTCGCGCGCCGGCGTATGGCGGCGGTACACGTCCTTGATGGCCTCGGGGAGTTGCTGTGCCGGAGGTGTCGTGGTGGTGCCGGGACAGATGGCGTTGCAGCGCACGCCTTCGGCACCGTACTGGGTCGCGGTGTACTTGGTCAGCGCCAGCAGTGCGGCCTTGGTGGCGCCGTAGCCGGTCAGGCTGGTGTCGCCCGCGAAGGCGTGCGTGGAGGCGGTGTTGACGATCGAACCGCCGCCGGACAGCAGATGCGGCAGTGCGTGTTTGGTGGTGAGCAGGGCGCTGCGGAGGTTCACCGCCATCACGTCGTCCCACACCTCGATCGGCATGGTGGCGACATCGCCGTCGCCGGCGGGGAACACCCCGGCGATGTTGAACAGGACGTTGAGTCCGCCGAAGGTGGTGACGGCGGTGGCCACCAGGTCCCGGATCGCGGTCTCGTCGCGGAGGTCGACGTGGACGGCCGTCGCGATGTCGGGTCCGTACTTCTCGTTGAGTTGGTCGGCGAGCGCCGTCGCGCCCTCGATGTTGATGTCGGCGAGCACCACGCGTGCGCCTTCGGTCACCAGCCGGGTGGCAGCCGCGCCGCCGATGTTCAGTCCGCCCGGGTCCACGGTCGTTGCGCCGGTCACCAGCGCGATCTTGTCGGACAGTCGTGACATCTCATCCTCTTCCGGTCGGTCTACACGCTGCGATGCGCTTCGCGTGAAGGCTAACTTCACGAAGGAGGGCAGTCAATGAAGCTCTGACAAGTTAGAATGAGAATTGAGTTAGTTTCAATTCTTCTCATGTGCGCGATGTCAACGAGGACAGGTGGTGTGTGACATGGGTTTGTCGCTTGCTGACGAGGACTGGACGGACGCCGACGCCGATGCTCTCGAATATGCGGAGAAGGAGCTCGCGCGGGTTTTCGGGGACGGACGCCGTCCACTGCCTCTGATGCGCGAGAGCCTGGACGACATGATGACCTCCCAGGGGCTTGCCGACGGCGTCGTCGTCACCGAGATGTCCGCCGGGGGAGTCCCCGCACTCCGGGTCGACGCCGGTGCCGGTGACGACAGCGCGTGCGTCGTCTGGTTGCACGGCGGCGGCTATGTGATGGGGTCCGCGCACGGGTACCGGGGCGTCGCTGCCGCGGTTTCGACGGCGTGCGGTCATCCGGTCGTGGTGCCCGATTATCGCCGGGCGCCGGAGAATCCGTTCCCGGCACCTCTGGCCGACGCCGCTGCGGTGATGGGCTGGGCGGCCGAGACTTTCGGCGATCGCTGGGTGCTTGCCGGTGATTCGGCGGGCGGCGGTCTGACGGTCGCCTCGATGATCCGCGCGCGTGACGAGCGGACGCCGCTTCCGGCCGCGGCCGTGCTGGTCTCCCCGCTGGCCGATTTCACCGCTTCCGGCGAGAGTTTCGACGTGCACGCGGACACGGACGTGGCCATCTCCCGCCGTTCGGTGAAAGCGCTGGCCGTTGCCTATCTGGCCGGCCACGACCCGCGGGATCCGCTCGTGTCACCGGTATTCGGTCAGTTCGATCGGCTGCCGGAGACCCTCATTCTGGCCAGCGATCGTGAAGTACTGCTCGACGACGCGAAGACTCTGCACTACGGCATGGTGCGGGACGGGTCGCGCTCGACGCTGTCTGTCTATGCCGGGGTGTGTCACGCATGGACCATGTTCGCGTCGTCGATGCCACGCGCCGCACGCGCGGTCGATGAGATCGCCGGGTTCGTCGTCGGCGCCATCGCTGCCGCTGACGCCGTGTGACCGCTCAATGTGCGACCGAGGAACTCCGCAAGCGGATCACATGGTCGTCCATCCCTCGATGTTAATTGCGATTATGTACGATCGAGTTCGACAGGGAATCAAGTGAGGAGGCCGACATGGCCGTGACAGACATCGAGTCGCTCAGGGACGCTTTCCGGGACGCCATGGCGTCGGTGTGCACACCCGTGGCTGTCATCACGGCGATGGACGGACAGCGTCCGCACGGCACCACCGTCAGTGCCTTTGCGTCCCTGTCGATGTCGCCACCGTCGTTGCTCGTGAGTCTCGACCGGGGCTCTGACCTGCTGGCGATCATCCGGTCGGCGGGCAGCTTCGGTGTCAATGTACTCGGGCACGACCAATCGCCCCTCGCAGCCTGTTTCGCCCGCAAGGGGCGGGATAAGTTCGCAGACGTCGAATGGTCACTGGCCGGTGGCGTGCCGCGTCTGACCGGTGCCGCGGGCTGGTTCGCGTGCGACGTGGCCCAGGCCGTCGAGGCGGCCGACCACGTCGTCGTCATCGGTGAGGTGCGGGTGGTCGAAAGTCGTTCCACCGCACCGCTGACCTACCACGACAGGACATTCGGGACTCACCAGATCCTGGGTTGAGCCACCCGGCGCCGACACCCCGGGCTCGGTGTACGGGTGCTGCGGGTGTCTAAGCCGCGAGCACGGCGGTGACCAGGCGGTGCAGTTCGTTGGCGATGCCGGGGCGGCTGCGCATGCTCTGCGTCTGCGTGATGTCGGTGACGAGCCCGATCGCCGCCTGCGCCAGGAGGCGCGCGTACGGGGCCGACAACTCGGGACGTACCCCGATGATCGCGGCGACCCACTCGTCGATGTACTCGCGCTCACTCATCCGGATCGCCTCCTGGGCCTTCTCCGGGAGGTAGATGAGATCTGCGGCCAGAATGGCCAGGATCGGTTGATGAGGGCCGAGCGCCAGCTCGATCAGGGTGCAGGCGATGACGTCGACGGCTTCCTGCGGGGTGGTCGCCGAGGGCAGCCGGTGATTGGTGACGTAGTGCAGACCCTCGGCGCCGCGGTTGAGGACCGCCGCGAGCAGCTCGGCCTTGCCGTTGAAGTACTGGTAGAACGTCGCAATCGCGGTCTCGGACTCTGCGGCGATCTCTTCGATGCCGACCGCGTGGTAGCTCTGCGCGTGGAAGAGGCGGGTGGCGGTGGCCAGGATGCGTTCCCGACGGCCCGGGGGACGTCGCTGGGTGGGTGCCGGAAGTCTGGAATCCGTTGTCGAGCCGTCGATATCGCACTGTAAGACGCCCTGGGCGGCTGCCTGCAGGAGCCGCTTGGCGGCGGCGTCCTCGAGTCGTTTACGCGCGGGGCCGACGCTGGAGTAGATCCCCAACACGCTCCATGCGCGCAATTCGGCGTCGCTGGAGGGTTGTTCACCGTCACTGATCCCCAGCGCCTGCGCCGTCAGTCGCAGGAGGTCGTTGAGCTTCCCCCGGAACTGGTTCTGCTCATCCTCGGAGAGTTGCCGGCGTTCGCGCTTCCACAGCAGAACCTCTTCACGATCGAGCACCAGATCGGCCAGTTCGGACAGGAACATCGCGGCGCGCTCGTCGGGCTCGAGCCCCGACTCGACCGCATGCATGGCCACCGCTTCGACCGCAGCGAGTTGCTCGGAGATCGCCTGCGCCAGAATGTCGTGCTTCTTGCGGAAGTGCCGGTACAGCGCAGGGCCGGTGAGTCCCACGGCCGAGGCGACATCGTCCATGCTCACGTTGTGGTAGCCGCGTTCGGTGAACAGACGGGCGGCGGCCTGGGACAACTGCAACTTGCGTACCGAACTGCGCGCGTGCTGGCGAACGGGTTGCGCCACGTCGGCGTTCCTCCCTTTAGCCGCCGTCGGGCGGATGCGCGGTCCTGGAAGAGTGAACCATGATTATAGTTCACTCTTCCAGGGCGTGCTGGTACCGCGGCGGTGACCGGGTGGCGCGCTGCGGTCAGGAGATCGCGACGACCGCCTCACCGCTGAGTGTGACCGTTCCGTCGGCGAGGGTGATCTTCACATCGACGGTGGCCCGTTTCTCCCCGTCGACCTCTTCGACGCTCGTCACCGTGCCACTGCATGTCGGTTGCGCGAGAACCGGGGTGATGGCGGTGAAACGGGTGCTCAACGCGCGCAGACGTGACTGGGGGACCCACGAGGTGACCAACCGGCCCAGGTAGGCCATCGACAGCATGCCGTGGGCGAAGACGTCTTCGAAACCTGCGGCCTTCGCTGCGTCGATGTCGATGTGGATCGGGTTGTGATCCCCGGAAGCGCCGGCGAACAGGGCCAAGGTGGTTCGCGAGATCGGAGCCACCTCCAGCGGAGGCAGTTCGGTTCCGGCCTGGATCTGGCTGGTATCGGTGCTCACGACGGCGCTCCATTCCTGATGACGGACACGCTTTCCATCTCGGCGACCAGGTCGTCACCGGCGGTCAGCTGCGAACGGCGCACGAGAAACTCCAGGGCGCCGTTGCGTTTCGAGTAGTAGTCGGTGAATTCCGCGCGCAGGGACAAGGTGTCCCCGGCGTGCACGTCACGGTGATAGGTGAAGCGCTGTTCGCCGTGCAGCACTGCCGACAGGTCCACGCCATGAGCGGCGAGGACGCCGAGAGTGTCGGAATGCTCCAGGTCCAGCCCGAAGACGAACGTCGGCGGGGCCAGCAGATCCGGATGGCCCGCGGCCCGGGCCGCGTCGACGTCGAAGTAGACCGGGTCGGTTTCGCCGATCGCCTTGGCGAACATGGCGACCCGGCCGCGTTCGACCTCGACCGTGCTCTCCGGCCACTGATAGCCCTTGAGGGACTCTGCGCTCATCGGGATGTCCTTTCATACAGGGTGACCACGCAGGCCCCACCGAGGCCGAGGTTGTGCTGCAGTGCGAGCTGAGCGCCCTCCACCTGACGGTCGCCGGCCTGGCCGCGCAATTGCCAGACCAGTTCGGCGCATTGCGCCAGACCGGTCGCTCCGAGCGGGTGTCCCTTGGACAGCAGGCCGCCGGAGGGATTGGTGACCACGCGTCCGCCGTAGGTGTTGTCCCCGTCGAGGATGAACTTCTCGGCAGTGCCCTCGGGGGTCAGACCGAGTCCTTCGTAGGTGATCAGCTCGTTGGTGGTGAAGCAGTCGTGCAACTCGACGACGGGAATGTCCTCGGGCCCGATGCCGGCCGCCTCGTAGACGTCGGCGGCGGCCTTGGCCGTCATGTCATAGCCCACGACCCGTCGCATGTCGTCGCCGTCGAAGGCGCCGGGCAGATCGGTGACCAGCGACTGCGCCCGGATGCGCACTGTGTCATCGATCCCGTGCGCACGGGCGAACTCCTCGCTGCACACCACGGCGGCGGCTGCGCCGCAGGTGGGGGGACAACACTGCAAGCGGGTCAGCGGGCCCCAGATCGTCGGGGAGGACATGACTTCGTCCAGCGTGACCGGGTCACGGAACACGGCGAACGGATTGCGGGCCGCGTGCTGGCGGGCCTTCACCGAAATACGGCCGAAGGTCTCGGGTTTGGTGCCGAAACGCTCCATGTGCGCCACGCCGGCGCCACCGAACAGCTGTGCGGCCATCGGGGCTGACGGGTCGGCGCCGGGGCGGCTGGACGCGACTTCTTCGAACTTGCCGGTAGAGCTCGGGCGGTCGTCCCACACCGCGGCGAGCGCGCCCGGGCGCATCTGCTCGAAGCCGAGTGCGAGTACGCATTCGGCCGCTCCCGACGCCACCGCCTGGCGGGCCAGCCACAGCGCCGACGAACCGGTCGAGCAGTTGTTGTTGACGTTGAGTACCGGAATTCCCGACAGGCCAAGGTGATACAGGGCCGCCTGGCCGGACGTCGAGTCCCCGTAGACGTAGCCGACGTAAGCCTGTTGCACGGTCTGGTAGTCCAGCCCGGAATCTGTGAGTGCCGCGCGAGCCGCCTCGGCGCCCATCTCCTGATAGTTCCGACTCTTACTCGGCTTGGCGAACGGGGTCATGCCGACCCCCGCCACGCATACAGTGCGCTGCATCTCCACCCTCATGTTCGAGACAACTAGAATGAAAACTAACTATATGAACAGTATCGGGGGAATCGCAACTACTGCTGACCGGATACGGCTGATATCGCGGATAACCTGGAGGCCGGTTGCGGGCGGCAGGAAGCCCCGGCCAGAGTGTGGCCGGGGGTGAGGGGTCGGGCGTCAGGCCGGGGAGCTCGCCTGCGTGGCTCGCGCAAAGTGGGCGTGCACATTGGGGTAGCGCATCATGTGCGCGCCGCCGTTGATGTCCAGTACCTCACCGGTAACCCATTGTGCTCCAGCGAGATACAGAACAGCATCGGCGATCTCAGTAGGAGTTCCGGGTCGCCCGAGGGGTACGTTCTCCACGTACTCGCGCTCGACGCCGGGAACCTCGAGCGCTCCGGAGGTCAGCGGCGTCCGGACCAGACCCGGGGCGATCGCATTCACCCGGATGCCGCGGGCCCCGAGCTCTAGAGCCGCGACCTGGGTGAGCATCGAGAGGCCGGCCTTGGCCGAGCAATAGGCGGCCATGCCGACGGCAGGTTGGCGGGCATTCAGCGAGCTCAGGGAGATGATGGCACCGCCGTCCGCGAGGTGCCGTCCGGCGTACTGGATGACGAGGAAGGCGCCTGTGAGGCAGACGTCGACCACCCGGCGGAACTTGGCCACCGGCAGTTCGGTGACCAGGCCCAGCGCCGTGATGCCCGCACAGTTGACGGCTACCTCGAAGCGATCTGTCCGACCCTGCAACGACTCGAAGAACGTTGCGACACTTGCCTCGTCGGAGACATCCACGTCTGCGGCGGCATGGCCTTCGCCGGCGAGTTGCGGGAGCAGCGACTTCGCAGCGTCGAGGTTCCGGTCACCGATGACGACCGCGTATCCGTGACTGGCCATTTCGCGGCAGATCTCCGCGCCGATACCCGAGGCGCCTCCGATGACAACGGCGTATGAGTTCTGAGGCATCGATCGCTCCCTCTGTCTGTCAACTGATTCAGCGCCACACGACCCGCGCGGGAACTGCCGTGAAGTCGGCGAAGCTACCGGTACGGCAATTGATTGTGAATTACTGTTCTACCACAGAGGTGGAGAGTGGTGAGCGCCGTTCAGTTGGCGGGGCCGGGTGCCAGCGACGAGCACTCCGCCATCGCCAGTTCCCACGCGGCCGTGTCCACCCCGGGAGGCGGCTCGGACACCGGACCGGGCACCGCGGGCACCCCGTGCTGCCCCAGGCAGTACGCGAACGAGCCGTGGCCGACGCTGGGCACCGCCGAACTCGGCGTCGAGGGGGCGGGGGACTCCGCGGGCGTCGCGCAGCCGGCCACCGCACCTGCGGTGGCGAGCATGACGACGACGAGGCGGAGCACTAGCCGGCGAACCTGGCCAGTCGCGCGGACAGATGGGGAACCAGGCCGCCGTCGGCGTCCACGCGCTCCTCCACGTACGCCAGGTCGCCGCCGTCGATGATCCCGTAGAGCCGCTTGGCGCCGCCGACCAGCATGCCGGACTTGCTACGGGCCAGCGCGTCGGTGACCAGCTCCCAGGAGGACTGGTTCAGCGGGCGGCCGTAGAACAACTCGATGTAGCCGGCGGAGTGCGCCAGCAGCAGTTCGATCGCCTGCGACTCGCCGGGATCGCCGGGATCGGAGACGAACCGCCAGAAGCCGGACTCACGCAGACCGGGCCGGTCGTACTCGCCGTCGTCGTCCAGCCGCCACGAGCGCGCCTCCCAGTTGAGGTAGTCGCCGCCGTCATGGGAAACGACGATCTGCTGACCGAAGCGGTAGTCGCCGTGCGCACCACGGCCCTCGCCCTCACCGCGCCACACGCCCACCAGGGGCAGCAGGGCCAGCAGCGAGTCGTCCAGATCGGCGCCCTGGCGCAGGTTGGCGGTATCGGCGGGCACCGGAAGGTCGCCGAACGCCGGGATGTTCCGCGCGGCGGTCACCCTGGCCCGTTCGGCGGCCGCTGCGACCGCGTCGTCGCCGGAAGTCATGTCGCTGTCCGCGTGCGCGGAATCACGACTCGTCGGTGACGAGGCGATACACCGCGTACAGCGCGAACCACGTGATCACCACAACGGCCGCGACGAGAAGAAGTTCGAAGAAGAGCACCACGCCGAAAAGTTTAACCGCCGCACGAAAACAACTCTCGGCGGCCGGTCAGGTGCGACGGTCAGCTGACCTTCCATTCGTACTCAGGGCAGAATGCGCCGGTAGCGGCGCCGATGAAGTAGCCGGCCTGGTAGTCCGACCAATCGGTGACGCTGGTCAGATCGGCGACTTCCTGCTCGAAGGACGCGCCAGTGTCCCAGTCCTGGCAGACTGCGCGGCCGGTCTCGATCACCTGGGGGGTCTTGTCCGACGGCCACGTGATGCCACCGCCGGAGATCACGTTGAGGAAGTCGTCCTCAGGTGCCGCGAGTGCCGCGGGTGCGCCGATCAGGGCAACTGCAGCGAAAGCCGCCGAGGCGGCACAGGCGATCGTGATCTTCATGGTCGGTCCTATGCGGTTGTGCGCGGCGGTCGCCAGAATCGACTTGCGACGTGCCGCGTGTGCGGTTTGACCGCGCCGGCAGCGTGGCTCTGACGGTATTTTCGCCGACAACAGCAAATCGTGCAGCGTTTTCACAGCAGATGAGCTACTGCGCAACCGGACGTGCGTGAGGACTCGACCCGTCTGGCCGGGCGCCGATACCGCGGCGCCCGGCCAGGTGGGACTGCAAACTGCCTGACTCCGTCAGGCGGGGCCAGATTTCCTGACTCCGTCAGGCGGGGCCGAACTGCCTGACTCCGTCAGGCGGGGCCGAACTGCCTGACTCCGTCAGGCGGGGCCAGATTTCCTGACTCCGTCAGGCGGGGCCAGATTTCCTGACTCCGTCAGGCGACCTTGACGTCGACCTCGTGGATCCCCGCACCCGACGGCGCGACACTGGCGTCGCCGTTGCCGACCGGTGACAGCGCACGCAGGTGCCAGGTGCCGGGGGCGGCGAAGAACCGGAAGTCACCGGTGGCCGACGCGACGACCTCGGCGGTGAACTCGTCCGAGCTGTCCAGCAGACGCACGAACGCGCCGCCGACCGCCTGACCGGAACCGTCGACGACACGGCCGGTGATGACCGTCTCCTTCTCCAGGTCAACGCCCGCGGGCAACGTCAGTCCTTGCTTGGGTGCAGAGCACATATCAACTTCCCAACTCGATCGGGGCTCCCACCAGGGAACCGTATTCGCACCAACTACCGTCATAGTTCTTGACGTTCTTGTGACCCAGCAGCTCCCGCAGCACGAACCAGGTGTGCGACGAACGCTCACCGATGCGGCAGTACGCGATGACGTCCTTGGACCCGTCCAGGCCCGCGTCGCCGTACAGCTTGGCCAGTTCCTCGTCGGACTTGAAGGTGCCGTCTTCGTTCGCAGCCTTGCTCCAGGGCACGTTGATCGCCGTGGGGACGTGGCCGGGACGCTGGCTCTGCTCCTGCGGGAGGTGCGCCGGGGCCAGGATCTTGCCCGAGAACTCATCAGGGGAGCGCACGTCGACCAGGTTCTTGGTGCCGATCGCGGCAATGACCTCGTCGCGGAACGCGCGGATGCTGAGGTCGGGCTCCTTGGCCGAGTAGCTGGTCTGCGGCCGGCTCACCGGGTCCTTGGACAGCGGGCGGGCATCGAGCTCCCACTTCTTGCGGCCGCCGTCGATCAGCTTGACGTTCTCGTGGCCGTACAGCTTGAAGTACCAGTACGCGTACGCGGCGAACCAGTTGTTGTTGCCGCCGTACAGGATCACGGTGTCGTCGTTGGAGACGCCGCGCTCGGAGAGCAGCTTCGAGAACTGCGCGGCGTCGACGAAGTCGCGCCTGACCGGATCCTGCAGGTCCTTTTTCCAGTCGAGCCGGATGGCGCCCGGGATGTGACCGGTGTCGTAGGCGCTGGTGTCCTCGTCGACCTCGACGAACACGGTGTTCGGCGCGTCGAGATTGCTCTCGGCCCAGTCGGTGGAGACCAGGACGTCGGAGCGTGCCATGTGGTGGATCCTTTCGATTGCTATCGGGTGGGGGTCAAGCGCGTGAGGAGGGGATAGAGCTGACAGCCCAGACAGATACCGAAGGCTGCGTTGAGCAGTGCTGCCACGAGTGCCAAGCCCGTGGCGACCAAACCCAGCGGCACGAGGCCACTGGCGAAACCGAGGGTGCCGACGGCGGTGAAGACGAATCCGACCAGCTGCGCGAACCTCAGCGGGGCGACCGGTTCGCGTTCGGTCGGCGCCGCCAACCGCGGGGCGACCAGCGCAGCGAAGAGCACGCCGTAGGGGTGCCGGTGCGGACCCAGGAGGGCTCCGACGGCGAACACGGCAGTCTGCGCGGCCAGGATGACTGCGGCCACGGCCCCGCTTCGGGTCGACACGAGCAGCGCGACGACCAGGACAGCGGTGGTGACCCATGCGACGAACCGCGGGCCACGCACATCGACGACGCCGGGGGCGGACACGCCCGCCGCGGTGTTCGATGTTGTGAAGTTCGATGTTGTGAAGTTCGACATGGTGGTGCTCCTGTTGTCTGGAAAGGCTGGATGCGGCAGACCCGACGGGGCCGGCGCAGAGCGCGGCGCGAAAGGAGGGCGCGGCTACTCAGCAGCTATGACAACAACAGCAACAACCCGCGACGCGGCACAGATCGACTGCGCGGCGCTTGGTGAGCAGAAGCTCAAGGCGGGCTGACACGGCTGTCAGCTTACCCAACGACGGGGTGATCAGGCCAACAGCTCCTGCAGGGCTGCCCGCAGGTCAGCGGCGGTCGGTACGCCCGAGCTCCGATAGCGCTGCCTGCCGTCGGCGTCGAAGATGAACGTCGTCGGCAGCGACAGCACCGAAAGCTTGCGCCCCGCCTCCGGTTTGGCGTCCAGGTCGATCTCCACATGCGACACCGCGGGCAGGTCCGCGCACACCTGCTCGACGACCCGGCGCACCCCCGCACACGGTCCGCACCACACTGCGCTGAAGTGCAGGACCGTCGGCCCGGACCGCGACAGCTCCAGTTCCTCGATGTCGGCATCGTCGAGGGCGGGCCACTGCGCGGCGCCCTGCTTCAATCCGGCGCGCAGCGTCAACAGCCTGCCGATCACGAAGGCCAGTCCGAACGCGGCGACCAGCACCGCGACGACGGCGATCCAGGAGGCGCTCACGACAGTCGGAACTCGTCGAGGTCCACGATTACTCCCTCGGCGATGCCTTCGATGATGACGTCGGACCCGCGCGCGCCCTGGGTCGTCGGGGCGACACCGAACGGCAGCTTCTGTCCGGGCAGCGTCGTCGAGAACGCCGCCAGCACCGCACGCAGCTTGTCATCGGGGACGGCCTGATCGGCGGTGCCCGGCTCGGTGAGCACACCGGTCGCGGTCACCACGAGCGTCGTCGACTCCGGTCCGGTGACCGACAGGTCGACCGCGATGCTGACCCGCTCGTCGAACCCCGCCTTGTCCGGGGTGCCGGTGAACACGACACCGCGATTGCTGGATATCCCCGACTCGGTGGTGCCCCCGGTGGAGTCCTCGGTCTCCCGGGTCGGGGCCTCGATCAGGAGGTCCGGTATGCCCATGTAGCGACCCATGTGGGTGGAGTCGATGATGATCCGGCTCTCCAGCTTCTCGACCGTGAGGGTGGCGCCGGGTTGGACGAGCCACGAGTCGCCGAGCCCGACGGAGTGCATGGTGGCTTCCAGGGACGCCTTACCCACGACCCCGTGATCTACACCACTGGCCTTGATCTCCACCTCGTCATAGTGGTGGCGCTGCGCCTGGGGGATGAACGGAAATCCCAGGATCGCCACCGACGGATCCCAGTCGAGGTCCGCGGAGCTGCGAACGCTCCTGGCCAGGCGGTATTCGGCGTAGATGGCGGCGCCGAAGTCGGTGCCGACCATCCCGAGGGCGACGACGACGAGGGTGGCGAGGGCACTGATCACGAGCTTGCGCACTCGGTCATTGTTGCCGACGCGATCGCAGAGCACGGTTCCGCGCGGCTTACCGGCAGGTAGCGCGCTATCGTTAGATAGCTATCGGCTGGGTAACAGCCGTGTGTCAGCCATGAATCTGGAATATCACCACGCGACATCGTTGTCCGGGAGAGCGCTCCACAGCGGTTGGAGGGGTCAGTTGGATCTTTTGCTACTGACGGTTGACCCGCGTCCCGAGTCGGTTCTGCCCTCGCTGTCCCTGCTGGCGCACACCGTGCGAACCGCGCCGACCGAGGTCTCGTCGTTGCTCGAAGCGGGAACCGCCGATGTGGCGATCGTCGACGCGCGCACGGATCTGGCGGCCGCTCGCGGCCTGTGCCGTCTGCTGGGCACCACGGGCACATCGGTGCCGGTCGTCGCGGTGGTCAACGAGGGCGGCCTGGTCGCCGTCAACGTCGAATGGGGCCTCGACGAGATACTGCTGCCCAGTACCGGGCCCGCAGAGATCGACGCCCGGCTGCGGCTGCTGGTGGGCCGCCGGGGTGGCGTGGCCAGCCAGGAGAACGTCGGCAAGATCAGTCTTGGTGAGCTCGTCATCGACGAGGGCACGTACACCGCGCGGTTGCGCGGCCGCCCGCTCGACCTCACCTACAAGGAATTCGAGCTGCTGAAATACCTCGCGCAGCACGCCGGACGGGTCTTCACCCGCGCACAGTTGCTGCAGGAGGTGTGGGGCTACGACTTCTTCGGCGGCACCCGCACCGTCGACGTCCACGTGCGACGGCTGCGCGCGAAACTGGGTCCCGAGTACGAATCGCTGATCGGCACGGTCCGCAACGTCGGCTACAAGGCCGTCCGTCCTGCGCGGGGACGCGCCCCCGCCGCCGACGTCCCCGACGATCTCGACGGCGAGGACCCTTACGACGACGGGATCGGGGCGCTGACGCCCGACGAGCTGCCGGAAGCGCTCGGTGACGCGCTGCGCAGTCAGTGACGGCGCCATCGGTCGGTTGGCAGGACACCCTGTCCGAATCCGATCAACAACACATCCGCGACCTGGTCGCAGACGCCACCGCGCAGGACTCGATCGCGCCCGTCGGTGATCAGGTGCTGCGCGAACTGGGCGGGCAGCGCACCCGGCACCTGGTGGCCGTCGCTGACGGCCGGCTCCGCGGCTATCTGAACCTCACGTCGCAGAGCGAGGACACCCCGCCGATGGGCGAACTCGTCGTCCACCCCGATGCCCGGCGCCGCGGCATCGGCACGCAGATGATCCGCGCCGCGCTGGACGCAGGTGGTCCCGACACCCGGCTGTGGGCTCACGGCAACCTCGCCCCGGCGCGGGCCACCGCGCACGCCCTGAATCTGGTTCCGGTCCGGGAATTGCTGCAGATGCGGCGATCCCTGCGGGACCTGCCGCCGGTGCCGCAGGCCCCGGGGGTGCACGTCGCCACGTACTCCGGACCGCAAGACGATGCCGAGGTGCTGCGGGTCAACAACGCGGCGTTCTCCTGGCACCCCGAGCAGGGGGGCTGGACCGTCGACGACATCGCCGCGCGCCGCGACGAACCGTGGTTCGACCCGGCCGGCTTCTTCCTCGCTTTCGACGAGACCGACCGGCGCTTACTCGGATTCCATTGGACCAAAACACATTCCGCGACTCTGGGAGAGGTGTACGTGGTCGGCGTCGACCCGGCCGCGCAGGGCCGGGGACTAGGCGGCGTGCTCACGTTGATCGGCATGCATCACCTGGCCGAACGGTTGCTGCGCCCCGGCGGATCCGCCGAGGTGATGCTGTATGTGGAGGCGGACAACACCGCCGCGGTGAAGACCTACCGTCGGCTGGGTTTCGAGGTGGCCAACACCGACGTGGCCTACGCGCCGGCCGCACCCGCCGACCTGTGAGATCACCGAACCTGTTCACTCTTCGTTAACCCACCATCCCCGGTCCGTCCACTCCGGCCGCATACGTTGCCGGAGAGTTCGGAGCCGTTTCTGGGCACCCCAACAGGAAAGTGGGATCAGTGAAGCTGAACATCTTCGGCAGGACGTTTGGTACGACCGTCTCGGTCGCAGCAATCGCCGCGTTGACGCTCGCCGGCTGTGGCAGCGACAACAATGTGCCGGCGGGATCCTCGAATGCCGGTGTTGCCGCTGGCTCCGCCGCCGACTGCGCGGGCAAGAACTCGGTGACCGCCGAGGGGTCTACCGCCCAACAGAACGCGATCGCCCTGTTCAACCAGGTGTGGTCCCAGAAATGCCAGGGCAAGAACCTGTCCTACAACCCGACCGGTTCCGGCGCGGGCCGCGAGCAGTTCGTCGCCGGCAACGTCGACGTCGCCGGTTCGGACTCGGTGATCAAGGACGAGCAGGCCGCCCAGGCCGCGAAGCGGTGCGGCGGCAACCCGGTATGGAACCTGCCGCTGGTGTTCGGCCCGATCGCGATGGCCTACAACCTCGAAGGCGTCGACGGTCTGGTGCTCGACGGCGACACGCTGGCCAAGATCTTCCAGGGGCAGATCACCGCCTGGAACGACCCCGCCATCACCGCGCTCAACGACGGAAAGGCCTTGCCGGACAGCAAGATCACCCCCATCTTCCGCTCCGACTCGTCCGGCACCACCGACAACTTCCAGAAGTACCTGGAAGCCGCTTCGGGCGGCGCGTGGGCCAAGGGTGACGGCAGCGAGTTCCAGGGCGGCGCCGGTGAGGGCGCCCAGAAGTCGGCCGGTGTCGCGCAGGCGGTGCAGTCCACCCCCGGCGCCATCGGTTACGTCGAGAAGGGCTTCGCCGATCAGGCCGGCATCCCCTACGCCCAGATCGACAACGGCGGCGGCCCGGTGGCGTTGACCGACGAGTCCGCGGGCAAGGCGATCGACGCGGCCCAGTTCGCCGCCGAGGGCAACGATCTGGCGCTGGACCTGGGCTCGCTGTACGGCACCCAGGAGCCCGGCGCGTACCCGCTGGTGCTGGCCACCTACGAAATCGTGTGCTCCAACGGCTACGACGCCGAGACCGCCGACGCGGTGAAGTCGTTCCTGACCGTCGCGGCCAACGACGGCCAGGCGGATCTGTCGGCAGCCGGCTATGTGCCTCTGCCGGAGAAGTTCAAAGAGCGACTGCTGACCTCGATCGAGGCCATCGGGTCAACCGCCTAGGTTATTGGCGCAACTGCCGGGCAGCGGCGAGGATGGGTTCTGACCGAATGACCGACAAGCTCGATGGGCTCTCATTGACAACGCCGAATCCGTCGGACGCGGGGTCGGGGGAGGCCTTGGCCGCCCCCTTCCCCGAGCCGACCCCGATATCGACCGATCCGTCCAGGAACGCCAAAGAGCGTGTCGGGGACCGCATCTTCCGCACCCTGGCCGAGGGTTCGGGTGTCCTGATCGTCGCCATCATCGCCGCGATCGGCATCTTCCTGCTGTGGCGTGCCGTGCCGGCGCTGGCCCGCAACGAGGAGAACTTCTTCCTCTTCGGCGGCAACTGGGTGACCACCGACACCTCGGCGATGCATTTCGGCATTCTCGACCTGCTCCAGGTCACAGTGTTCGTGTCCGTCTTCGCGTTGCTGCTGGCGATGCCGGTGGCGCTGGGCATCGCGATCTACCAGACCAATTACGCGCCGAAACGGATTGCGGGCCCGCTGGCCTACATGGTGGATCTGCTGGCCGCGGTGCCGTCGATCATCTACGGCGTGTGGGGGCTGTACGTGCTGGCGCCGGTGATCAAACCGTTCGCGGTCTGGCTCAACGAGAACCTCGGCTGGTTCTTCCTGTTCGCCACCGGAACCGCGTCGGTGGCCGGCGGCGGCACGATCTTCACCGCCGGCATCGTGTTGGCGGTGATGATCCTGCCGATCATCACTGCGGTCACCCGTGAGGTGTTCGTCCAGACGCCGCGGGGGCAGATCGAGGCCGCGCTGGCACTGGGCGCCACCCGCTGGGAGGTGGTGCGTACCACGGTGCTGCCGTTCGGCATGTCGGGCTACATCAGCGGCGCGATGCTGGGGCTCGGCCGTGCCCTGGGTGAGACGATCGCGCTGCTGATCATTCTGCGCGGCACCCAGCAGGTCTTCGGCTGGTCCCTGTTCGACGGCGGATACACCTTTGCGAGCAAGATCGCTTCCGCCGCTTCGGAATTCAACGACCAATACAAGGCCGGGGCCTACATCGCCGCGGGTCTGGTGCTGTTCATCCTGACCTTCGTGGTCAACTCGCTGGCCCGCGCCGCGGTCTCCGGAAAGGACAGGTCCGCCTCATGACCTCCGCAACGCTGGACCAGCCGGTCAAGGCGCCGACGTTCCAGGGCGTCAGCACGCGCCGCAAGCTGACCGACCACCTCGCGACCGTCCTGGTCACCGCCTCGGTGGTGGTGGCGATCGTGCCGCTGGTGTGGGTGCTCTACACCGTGGTGTCGAAGGGAATCGGCGCGGTCACGTCGAGCACCTGGTGGATGAACTCGCAGTCGGGCATGACGGCGTTCGCCGCAGGCGGCGGCGCCTACCACGCCATCGTCGGTTCGCTGCTGCAGGCCGCCGTCTGCGCGGTGATCTCGATCCCCGTCGGGGTGTTCGTCGGCATCTATCTGGTCGAGTACGGCGGGGGCAGCCGGATGGGCAAGGTGACGACCTTCATGGTCGACATCCTCACCGGTGTGCCGTCGATCGTGGCCGCGCTGTTCATCTACGCGCTGTGGGTGGCGACGTTCGGGTTCCAGCGATCCGGCTTCGCCGTGTCGCTGGCCTTGGTGCTGTTGATGATCCCGGTGATCGTGCGCTCCACCGAGGAGATGCTGCGGATCGTGCCGATGGACCTGCGTGAGGCCAGCTACGCGCTCGGCGTCCCGAAGTGGAAGACGATCGCCAAGATCGTCGTGCCGACCGCACTGTCGGGCATCGTGACCGGGATCCTGTTGTCACTGGCCAGGGTGATGGGCGAGACGGCGCCGTTGCTGATCCTGGTGGGCTACTCGCAAGCCATCAACTTCGACATGTTCAGCGGTTTCATGGGCTCACTGCCCGGCATGATGTACGACCAGACCTCTGCGGGCGCCGGCGCCAATCCGGTCCCCACCGACCGGCTGTGGGGTGCGGCGTTCACCCTCGTCGTGCTCATCGCCGCGCTGAACATCGGCGCCCGCTTCCTCGCAAAATTCTTCGCCCCTAAAAAGGTGTGAGCAGGTTTAGGAGAAACCCTCATGGCCAAACGTCTCGACCTCAAGGACGTCAACATCTACTACGGTGCGTTCCACGCGGTGGCGGGTGTGTCGCTGTCGGTGGAGCCGCGCAGTGTCACCGCGTTCATCGGTCCCTCGGGCTGCGGCAAGTCGACCGTGCTGCGCACGCTCAACCGCATGCACGAGGTCATTCCCGGCGCCCGGGTGGAAGGTTCGGTGCTGCTCGACGGTGAGGACATCTACGGCGCCGGCGTCGATCCGGTCGGTGTGCGCAAGACCATCGGCATGGTGTTCCAGCGCCCGAATCCCTTCCCCACCATGTCGATTCGCGACAACGTGGTGGCCGGGCTGAAACTGCAGGGCGTGCGGAACAAGAAGGCCCTCGATGAGGTCGCCGAGCGTTCCCTCAAGGGCGCCAATCTGTGGAACGAGGTCAAGGACAGGCTGGACAAGCCCGGCGGCGGGCTGTCGGGCGGTCAGCAGCAGCGGCTGTGTATCGCCCGGGCCATCGCGGTGCAGCCCGACGTGCTGTTGATGGACGAACCGTGCTCGGCGCTCGACCCGATCTCCACGCTGGCGATCGAGGACCTGATCTCCCAGCTCAAACAGGACTTCACGATCGTCATCGTCACGCACAACATGCAGCAGGCCGCGCGGGTCAGCGACCAGACGGCGTTCTTCAACCTGGAGGCCACCGGCAAACCGGGCAAGCTGATCGAGATCGACGACACCGAGAAGATCTTCTCGAACCCCACCAAGAAAGCCACCGAGGACTACATCTCGGGGCGGTTCGGCTAGCCGGCGCTCGAAGCCCGATACGGAAATCACCCCATCTCAGCGCAGATGGGGTGATTCCGTGTCAGCACGTCAGCGCGAGGCCGGCAGTTCCTCTTCGTCGCCGGTGCGGCCGGTGACCTGGAAGATCACCCGCCGGGCCACCTCCACGGCGTGGTCGGCGAAGCGCTCATAGAAACGCCCGAGCAGCGTCACGTCGACAGCGGCGGCCACCCCGTGCTTCCACTCGCGGTCCATCAGCACCGTGAACAGGTGGCGGTGCAGGTCGTCCATCGCGTCGTCCTCTTCGCGGATCCGGGCGGCCTTCTCCGGATCCCGGGTGCGCAGCACCTCCTGGGCGCTGTTGCCGAGCTCGACGGCGACCCGGCCCATCTCGGCGAAGTAGCCGTTGACCTCTTCGGGAAGAGCGTGCTGGGGATGGCGGCGGCGGGCGATCTTGGCGACGTGCAGGGCCAGCGCGCCCATCCGGTCGACGTCGGCGACGATCTGGATGGAGCTCACGATCGCCCGCAGGTCTCCCGCAACGGGGGCCTGCAGCGCCAGGATGACGAAGGCCTCCTCCTCGGCGCGGACGCTGAGCGCGGCGATCTGTGCGTGGTCGGTGATCACCTGTTCGGCCAGCGCCAGATCAGCCTGGAGCAGCGCCTGGGTGGCTCGCTCCATGGCGGCCCCGGCAAGCTCGCACATGTCGCCGAGCCTGTTCGACAGGGCCTCCAACTGCTCGTGGTACGCGGTACGCATGGATAAACCCTACCGGGGCCGTTCAACCGCAGTCACGAGCTGGCGGTGAACGAAAGGTGAATGGCACCTGCCGAAATGATGGGAAACGCTAGTCGCAGCTGGTATCGGCGGCGTTGGTCACGGTCAGATCCTCGGGCAGGGCGGTGGTCGTGGACTTGGTGCCGCGGATGACGCGCACCTGCACGGGTGATCCGCTCGGGGACGGGGCGTTGACCGCGTCGAAGTCGCTGCCCAGGACCACCTGCACGACGTCGCCGAGCCCGGTGGCGCGCTCGATGGCCGCGTCGCCGAACGCCGAGGCGACGGTGGCGGCGGCCTCTTCGTTGCCGGGGGAGAAGAACACGGTGGTGCGCGACAGCGGCCCCGGATAGTCATCGGGTGTCTCCACGTTGAAGCCGTGGGCCTCCAGTGCGCTGGAGGTGCTGGCCCCGAGTCCGGCCGAGCTGGTCGAGTTCGACACCTGCACGGTGACGCTCTCCGGGTCGGTGGCGATGGCGTCCACGACCTGACTGTCGTCGGACTGACCCGGCTGCGTCACCGACGAATTCGCCAGTGCCTCCGGACCGGACACCGGGGTGTTGTCGGCGTTGCGTTCCTCGGGCAGCGGATCGTCGTTGATGATGGCGTCGAACAGCGCCCGCATGTCGTCGGTGCGCGGGATCTCGTTGCCCCACTCGTCGGCATAGCCGACCGTCGGCACCGTGACGAACGTGATGCGCCCGGCGTTGACGCCCTGCACGGACTGGCCCAGGTCGACGAGGTCCTTGGTGTCGACGTTGTCGACGTAGCTGTCGCCGATGAACATGTTGACCACGTTGTTCAGCTTCGACAGTGAGAAGAAGGTCTCCTTGGAGATCAGCGAGCGCAGCAGCGACGACAGGAACAACTGCTGGCGTTTGATGCGCCCGTAGTCACCGTTCATCTCGGTGGTCACCTGGCGGGCGCGCACGTAGTTCAGCGCGGTGTGGCCGTCGACGGTCTGGCGTCCGGCGGTGGCCAGCACGGTGCCGAGTTCGTAGTCCTCGATCGGTGTGGTGCTACACACCTCGACACCGCCGAGGGCGTCGACCATCTTGGAGAACCCGACGAAATCGACTGCCATGAACCGGTTCACGTGAAGACCGGACAGCTTCTGGATGACCTTCACCAGACACTTCGGCCCACCCACGGCGAACGCCGAGTTCAGCTTGTACTCGCTGTAGACCTCTTCTTTGCCGTACATCGGCGATTCCGGGTCCATGATCGGCCCGTACTCGCGGGTCTCCGGATCCCACGGTTCGCACTTCATCGGCTCGATCTCGAGGTCGCGTGGGAACGACACGGCCACCACGCGTTTGCGGTTGGCCGGAATGTTGACCAGCATCACGGTGTCCGACCGGGCGCCGGCGGCGTCGTCGGTGGTGCCCGCGCCGATCTCGCTGTTGCTGCCGAGGCGGCTGTCGGTGCCGACGATCAGGAAGTTCTCGTCACCGAACTGGGCGTTCGCATCGACGATGTCGCGGGAATCGGGGTCGAGCGCCGAGACCCGGTTGAGCAGATTGTTCTTGGCCGACTGCCACTGCCAGGCGCCGCCGGTCAGCACCAGGGCGAGGACCGCGACGAGCGCTGCGGCGACCCGCCCGGCCACGGCGACCCGGTGGGACGGACGCAGCTTCGGCTTCGGGGACGCGTGCGCGGGCGCGGGGAAGGCGGCCAGATCCGGTAGGTCGGCGCGGGTCAGGTCGACGGCCGGGAGGATCGTGGTGTCCAGGTCGGCGGTGTCGGGGTAGAGCTCGGCATCCTCGTTAAGTCGAGATGCGTCGTTGAGTCGAGATGCGTCGTCGGGTCGAGGTGCGTCGGTTGGTGTGGGCGCGGGTCCGGGCGTCCCGGTTTCGTCGTCGGGGTCGGGCCGGGCGCGGCGCCGCCGCGGGATCGGGACGGACGGGGCGTCGCCGTGGATCTTGGCGATCAGGTCGGCGACGGTAATCGGTGCCGAGTCCTGGGGGGCGTCGGTTTCGGAGGGGGTTTCTGCTGCGCGCTCCCACGGCGCGGCGCCTGGCTTCGGTCGCCGCGATCGGGTAAGCCAGTCACTATCGGACCGGTCGCCCGTTCCGTCGTCGCCGGTACGGGCGCGGCCCGGAGTGGCAGCGGCATCTTCCATGTCGCCGTCGCTCATCTTCCTACCGGCCTCCCAGCGTCACGGCGTCATCGCGGCCGTGCGCGTTGTTGCGCACCGGCCACAGACTGCCGAGTGCCTGTTCATTGTCTAGAGCATCGAGCCCGCCTCCGCCACTGGAGACAGGCATTTGATCTCTCATCGTACTGAGACATCCTGGGAGAGCTCCAGCCGAACCCTGGTGTCAGATATGTCTCAGAACCGTCTCGACGCCCGGATCAGCCACCCGAGTGCATGACGTCGGCTCCCGCGGGCACCGTGCAGTCGTCCGGATCGTCGAGCCAGCCTTCAGGCAGGGTCACCGATGCAGCCGACCCCTGGCGGCCTCTCGGACCGCTGGCTGCAGCCGGGAACGGCACCTCGGGATCGAGCTGACCGAGCAGGTCGTCGAGTTCCGAGAGGGTCTTGACCAGCGCCAACGACCTGCGCAGATCCGCGCCGGCGGGGAAGCCGTGCAGATACCACGCGACGTGCTTACGGATATCGCGCATTCCTTTGTCTTCTCCGAAGTGGGCGGCAAGCAACTCGCCGTGCCGGCGGATGATCTGCGCGACCTCACCGAGCGTGGGCGGGGTGGCCGGCGTCGTGCCGGTGAAAGCGGCGGACAACTCGGCGAACAGCCAGGGCCGCCCCAGGCACCCGCGGCCGATCACGACCCCGTCGCAGCCTGTCGCGGCCATCATGGCCAGCGCGTCGCGAGCGTCGAAGATGTCACCGTTGCCCAGCACCGGAATGCCCGTGACATGGGCCTTCAGTGCGGCGATCTGGTCCCAGTCGGCGCTGCCGGAGTAGCGCTGGGCGGCGGTGCGGGCATGCAGCGCGACCGCCGCGGCGCCCTCCTCCGCGGCGATGCGACCCGCATCCAGGTGTGTGTGGTGGGTGTCGTCGATCCCGATGCGGAACTTCACCGTGACCGGTATGTCGGTGCCTTCGGTGGCGCGGACGGCCGCTGCCACGATCTGTCCGAACAGCTTGCGCTTGTAGGGCAGCGCGGCGCCGCCGCCCCGGCGGGTCACCTTGGGCACCGGACAGCCGAAGTTCATGTCGATGTGGTCGGCGAGGTCCTCGTCGGCGATCATCTTGGCCGCCGCGTAGGTGTTGACCGGGTCGACGGTGTAGAGCTGCAGCGAGCGCGGCGACTCCTCCGGCGCGAACGTGGTCATGTGCATGGTGACCGGGTGGCGTTCCACCAGCGCGCGTGCGGTGACCATCTCGCACACGTAGAGCCCGCTGACGGTACCCGCGCGGCTGATCTCGAGTTCACGGCAGAGTGTCCGGAACGCGACGTTGGTCACCCCGGCCATCGGGGCGAGGACGACCGGGCTGCCAAGGTCGAACGGCCCGATCCGTAAGGACCGGGCCGATCGGGGGGTGTCTGTCAGGACGCTGATGATCCCACCAGCTGTGCCTTGGCCGCCTTCTTCTCGGCCATCTGAGCCAGCCGCGCCTCGCGGCGTTGCTTGGCGACCTCGAACTTGTCGACGGTCTCCTGCAGCTCTTCGATCAGCACACCGAGGTCGTCACGCATGCGTGCGCTCTCGCCGTTGAAGTCCTCGCGCTCGAAGATGCGCCACTTCTTCAGCACCGGCAACACGATGTCGTCGAGGTGGATCTTCGGGTCGTACACGCCGCCGGAGGCGATGGTCACCGCGCGACGCCGGAAGTCGGGGATGGTGTACCCGGGCATCTTGAAGTTGCGCAGCACCTTGTGCAGCGACTTCATCGCCTGGTCGGGGGCGATCTCGAAGCCCGCCTCCGATACGTCGCGGTAGAAGATCATGTGCAGGTTCTCGTCGGCCGACACGCGCTGCAGAAGCTGGTCGGCGATCGGGTCGTCGCACGCCTTACCGGTGTTGCGGTGCGACACGCGGGTCGCGAGCTCCTGGAACGTCACGTAGATCACCGAGTCGAACAGGCTCTCGGCGAACAGTTCCATCCCGCCCTGCTGGTTCTGGCCCGGGCTGAAGCCGCGGGTCATCTGCTCGATGCGCAGCATCTCCAGCTCGACGGGGTCGACGTTGCGGGTGACGACGAGGTAGTCGCGCAGCGCGATGCCGTGCCGGTTCTCCTCGGCGGTCCAGCGGTTGACCCAGAAGCCCCACGGGCCGTCCATGCTGAAGTTCATCGCGATCTCGCGGTGATAGGAGGGCAGGTTGTCCTCGGTGAGGAGGTTGGTCAGCATCGCGACCCGGGCGACCTCGGAGAGCTTCGACTGCTCGATGTCCCAGTCCTGGCCGCCGAGGGCGTAGTAGTTCTTGCCGTCGGACCACGGGATGAAGTCGTGCGGGTTCCAGTCCTTCTTCATCCGCATGTGGCGGTTGACCAGCGGCTCGACGACGGGCTCGAGCTCTTTGAGCAGTTGCAGGTCGGTCAGGTCTTGCGACACGACACCTCCCAGTTATCTGTACCTGATGGTTGCAGTCAATATATCTGTGTATCTCAGTGACATTCAAGTCGCCGCGCCGCGGCCGAAGCCCAGGTAGGGGACTCTTTTAGGTAACGGACCTGCTGAGCAGTAGCTCAGCACAATGGTCGATGAATTGCTCCCTGCTCACGTCCAGTCGGCCGTCCAGATAAGCCGTGAACAGTGCAGTGAGTGCCCCGATCAGGCCCGTCGCAACCATCGCCTGGGCGGTCGGGTCGCTGATCTGGGTGAGGCTGCGCTGCAGCAGTTCAATGAAGTTGGGCATCCAGCGGGCACCCGACCGCGCCAGTACGGGCTCGGCTTCGGGCGCCAGCAGCAGCACCCGGCCGCGGGCGGGGTCGTCGATCATCAGCGCCACGAACCGTTCCACGGCGTCGCGCATGCTCTCGGACTTCATCAGCGCCGTCATCGCGGCAGTGCAGACGTCGTCGTAGACGGCGGCGACGTACTCGTCGCGGTCGGTGAAGCTCTCGTAGAAGTAGCGCTCGGTGAGACCGGCGGCCTTACAGACCGCGCGGACGGTCAGGTGCGGGCCCTCGGGCCGGCCCAACAGGGCGACGCCCGCGGCGATCAGTTCGTCGCGGCGTAGCGCCTGACGATCCTGTAGCGGAACGCCCGACCACCTACCGCGTCGTTGACCCGACGCCACGGTCCTCCTAAGCTCTGTTACTGACAACGCATGTAGTCAGAATATCGTGCGGCACAACTTCACCAGGGGAAGAGCACCAGTGACTCAAGATACTTCCGCGACGGGCCCGGTCACCAGCGATGAATCCCCGCGGGTGGCGGCAGGCTGTCCGGTCAGCTCGGGTGGCTACGACTCCGCGCCGGAGCCGCTCGGCCCCGAGTCGCTGACCTGGAAGTACTTCGGTCAGTGGACGGGCCTGTTCCAGGGCACCTGGGCCGGGTCGATGCAGAACATGCATCCGCAACTCGGGGCTGCGGTCAAGGATCACTCCATCTTCTTCATGGAACGCATCCCGCGCCTGATGCGGTCCATCTACCCGATCGGCGGGGTGGTCTTCGACGGCGACCGCGCCCCGAAGACCGGGGCCCAGGTGCGCGATTACCACATCGGCCTCAATGGGGTGGACGAGCAGGGCCGGCGGTACAGCGCGCTGAACCCGGAGGTCTTCTACTGGGCGCACGCGACGTTCTTCAAGTCCACGCTGTTGGCCGCCGAGAAGTTCGGCGGCGGGATCAGCGAGGCCGACAAGCGCCAACTGTTCGACGAGCACATCACCTGGTACCGGATGTACGGGATGAGCATGCGGCCGGTGCCCAAGACGTGGGAGGAGTTTCAGGAGTACTGGGACCACATGTGCACCGAGGTCCTGGAGAACAACTGGGCCGCCCGCGAGGTGATGGATCTGTCGACGATGCCCAAACACCCGTCGCTGGAATGGATTCCGGATCCGCTGTGGAAGCTGAACCTGATGGTCATGCAGCGTTTCCTGACCTTCATGACCGTGGCGCTCTACGACCCGCCCGTGCGCGAGCTGATGGGCTACACCTGGTCGCCGCGCCAGGAGTTCCTGCACAGGCGGTTCTGCGACGTGGTGACCCTGGCGACGAAGGTGCTGCCCAAGCGGTGGCTGATGCACCCCCGCAAGCGCTCGGCGATGGACCGTGCCTTCGGACGGCTGCCCGCGGACGCGCCGCTGGTCGAGACGCCGGCCCGCCACCTGCCGCCGCTCGAATACCGCGACAACCCGCACTACTACAGCCCGAAGGTCTGAGCGCGCGCCGGGCATGCCGGCAAATGATCTTGATCGTACGATTCGGCTAACCCGATGTGAGAAGAGGTCGCCGACGTGCCCTGGGAGATCTACGCAGCAATCGTGCTGTTGCTGCTCGCCGCTTTCGGGCTGGTGTCGCGAGCCATGGCATCGGATGAGACGGGCCATGTCCGCGGTACCCGCATCGCGATCGGTGCGGCAGCGCTGACCGTGCTGGTGCTGATCGTCGGGTCGACGACGATCGTGTCCACCCGCAACATCGGCGTCGTCACCACCCTCGGCAAGCCGAGCGGCACTCTGGGCAACGGCCTGCACACGAAGGCGCCCTGGCAGTCGGTGACCGAGATGGACGGCGCGATCCAGATCGACAACCACACCGGCGAGTACGCCACCATGGTCAGGCTCGGCAACAACTCCACCGCGTACGTGGACAACAGCGTCCGCTGGCGGATCCAGGCGGCCGCCGCCGACTCCTTGTTCCTCGACTACCGCGACTTCGACAATGTCCGCGAGAACCTGGTCACCCGGGAGCTGCGCGCGGCCCTGAACGAGGTGTTCTCCGACTTCGATCCGCTGGCGCCGGAGAACGTCGAGGGCACCGACGTCCAGGCGCTGGGCAACGACGTCGCCGACAACCTGCGTGCCAAGGTCGGCGACCAGGTCGACATCATCAACGTCATCATTCCGCTGGTCAGCTACGACGAGGCCACCCAGGGCCGGATCAACGCGCTCAATGCCGAGCGGGCCAACACCCGCGTGGCCGAGCAGCGCGCCAAGACCGCCGAGGCCGAGGCGCGGGCCAACGAGATCCTGGCCGGATCGGTGTCGGACAACCCGAACGTGCTTGTCAGCAAGTGTCTCGACGCGGCCAGGGAAGCCTCGATCAGCCCGTTGGGCTGCTGGCCGAACACGTCGGTGGTGCCGACCGTGCCGGCCCGGTAGTGGTGCGCGCGTTGCCCTCTGCCCTCAACAGGGTCTCGGCCTCCGCCCGGGTGTAGCCGGAGCGCAGCAGCATGGTGAGCAGCACCCGGGCTTTCAACGCGGGCAGTTCCCCCGACGGGACGCAGCCTCGTTCCATCAGGTCGAGTTCGGCCCCGGGTGAGCCGTAGGTGCTCTCGAGCACGGCGCCGGCCCGCGTGCGCGACGCATAGACCACCGGGATGTCCTGGGCGACCTCATCGAGCGCCTGCGCGACGGGCCCGCTGGTGTGTCCGCCACCCAGCCCCTCGACGACCAGGCCGTGATACCCCGCTCGCGGCACGGCTGCGATCAGGTCGGTGTCCTGACCGAGCACCGCGGTCAGCAGGGCGACCCTGACCTCTCGCCCGGTGTCGGTGTCGAGCAGGGCCGGCAGTGCCGGCCGAGGGTCGCGGCGCAGGAACGTCGGGCGACCCTCGTACAGCACGCCGAGGCAGCCCCGGTCAGCGGATCCGAACGCGTCGATGCGCTGGGTGTGGATCTTCTGTACCCACTTGGCCGAATGGATCTGATCGTTCATCACGACGACAGCCCCTGCGCTGCACCGCTCGAGCTCGGGGTCGAGTGCCGTGGCGATCGCGGCGGCGAGGTTGGCCGCGGCGTCGGAACCCGGCATGGTGGGTGCCCGCATCGCCGCGGTGAACACCACGGGGCGGTCCAGCGGGCGCAGCAGACTCAAGGCATAGGCGGTCTCTTCGAGAGTGTCGGTGCCCTGGGTGACGACGACGGCGTCCGCGCCGCCGGTCACCTGGTCCCGGATCTCCCGGGCGAGAGCGACGATCTCGTCGAAGGTGATCTCCGACGAATCGGTCAGGCTCCACCGGACGGAGCGAACCGCCACCCCCGCCACCTCCACCGCGTCGGCGGCGTCCGTGCGTGGCACCAGGCCGGCTCCGGTGTCACCGGGTGCACACGAAATCGTGCCGCCCATCGAGATGACGGCGACGGTCGGCGCGCCCATCAGCCGGCCTGGGGGAGAGCGCGCGCGCCGTCGGTGAGCACCTCGCAACCGTCGTCGGTGACCACGACGGTCTCGCTGATCGCGGCGCCGGCCGCGAACAGCAGCATGTGGAACACCATGCCGGATTCCAGCTTGCGGTGCGAGCGGTGATCGATGTCGAGCGTGAAATCCCCTGAGGTCGGATGGAATTGGAGGCCAAGGCCATAGCCGACGCGATTTTCGTAGCGGTCGATGAGCTGGGCATCGAGGACGGGTCTGCGGCACAGTTCGGCGATGTGCGCGGCCGGAACCCCCGGTGCCATCGCCTCGATCGCCGCATCCTGAGCTGTGCGCAGGATGTCGTGGGCGCGCAGCAGCGCGTCGCCGGGTCGGCCGAGCACCGTCGAGCGCATCTGCTTCGCCCAGTACTGCCGGTAGATCCCGGGCAGTTCCAGGCGCAGCCGGTCGCCCTGCTCCAGGATGCGGCCGGTCTGCTGACCGTGCAGCTGGATCGTGCGCCAGCCGCTGCAGATCGTGCCGCCCACACCGCCGAAGAACGAGTCGTGACCGTGCTCGGCCTGTGCCTGTGCGACGGCGGCGGCGACGTCGAGTTCGGTTGCCCCGACCCGGGCGGCCCGGAGCCCGGCGGTGACCGCCGCGGAGGCGATCCGTCCCGCGGTCCGGATGTAGGAGATCTCCTGTTCGGACTTGATCTGGCGTAGGTCTTCGACGATGTCGTTGTGGGAGACCAGCTCCCGGGTGCTCATCAGTGAGGACAACCGGTGGAACCTGGTCACCGGCAGGAACGCGGAGTTGAGTTCGACACCGATCCGGGCGCCGGTGGGAGTGACGCCGGCGACCGCATCGGCGGCCAGTGATTCGGGATCTTCCCCGTCGAAGTACCCGCGGCGGTCAGCGACCCACGAGAGCTCCTGCGCCACTGGGTCTTCCAAACGTCGTTCGACCAGGATCGGTTCTCCGGCCGACGGGACCACCAACGAGTGGTAGGCGAAGAAGCCGTCGTGCCAGAAGCCGCTCAACCAGGCGATGTTCTCCGGTTGGTGCAGCAGCAGAGCATCGAGGCCGTGTCGCTCCATCTCGGCCTGGGTGCGGAGCAGTCGGGCACGGTACTCCTCGACCGAGAAGTGCAGTTGCTGCGGAATGGCGCTCACAGAATCGTTTGTCCTTTCGAAATGTTGCCGGTCACGGTGGCGCCCACCATCGCGGTGATGGCCCGTCCGGTGTTGACGGCCAGGGTCATTCCCAACGTGCCGTGGCCCGATGCGACGAACAGTCCGGGTGTGTTCCCGGCCGGTCCTACGACGGGCAGGCTGTCGGGCGTGCAGGGTCGGGCCCCGCTCCAGATCTCGACGTCGGAGATGTCCAAGCCACGCAGGGCGGGCAACGTCACGGCGGCCGCGTCCAGTACGGCCCGCATCCTGCCGCGTGCGGTGCCTGCGCCGGGGCGTACCAGGTCGAAGGTGCCGGAGATGCGGACCTCGCCACTGGTGAACGGGGTGCAGGCGATCCGGTCTTCGGCGATCTTGACCGGCCCGCGGAGTTGCAGTATCGGGGGCAGGGTGACGCTGCACCCGCGGCCGGACTGCAGGGGCAGGCGCACCCCGCACATGCGGGCCAGTGCGGCGGTGTGTTCACCGGCGGCGAGCACCACGGCGTCCCCGGAAAGCGCCCGGCGGGAGGTCGTCACCTGCCAGTCACGGCCGGAGTGGTCGATCCCGACCACGGATTCGTGTTCGGCGAGCGCGCCACCAGAGTCCTGGAACGCGGTGGCCAGGGCGGCGGTCATGGCATCGGGTCGGACGCTGACCTCGTCGGGTAGGTACACCCCGCCGATGATGTCGCCGGCCAGCGCGGGTTCCCGGTTCTTCATCTCGGTCGCGGTCAGCAGTTCGGTGCGGCCGCGGTAGCCCGCCGATTCGACTTCGGCGTGTGCGGCGAGGTACGCGTCCCATGCCGGCTGCGAGCGGAACGGCACCAACAGGCCGGTGCGATGTGTCTCGAAGCCCAGTTCCTCGGCGAGGGCGCTGACGTCCTCGGCGGCCCCGGCGGCCATCGCTGCCAGCGCCTGCAATGACCCGCGGCTGCGATCGGGTCGACTGTTGCGCAGGAAGGCAAGACCCCAGCGTGCGAGCGACCACGTCGGAATCTGGCGAATGGCGATGGGGCTCTTCGGGTTCAGTGCGGCGCGCAGCGCCTGGGGAACGGCCCCGGGCGCGTTGAACGGCTGCACCAAGGACGGCACGATCCAGCCCGCATTGCCCCAGGAGGCTGCGTGCCCGCATGTCGTCCGTTCGATCAGGGTGACCTGGTGACCAGCCCGGGCAAGGTGATGGGCGGCGCTGAGTCCGATGACTCCGCCCCCGATCACGAGGACGCGCGAGGATGTCGCGTCAGGCACCGCCGCCGCCTCCGTCTCCCTGCATCAGGCGGGCGATGACGTCGACCAGCGAGTCACCCTTGGCGCGGCTGGGGGGTGAGCTGCCGTCGTGACTGCGTAACAGTTCGGCGAGCCGCAGCTTGGCATTCGCCAGGCTCTGGGTCATGAGCTGGTGTGCGCCGGCTCCGTCGCGCGCCGCGGCGAGCTCGACGAAATGCGCGTCCTCACGAGCGATGTAGAGCCCGGCGTCGTCCTGGGCGGTGGTGGTGAACAGCAGCTTGTAGGGGCGTACCCGCGCCCAGGTGGACTTGATCACCCGGGTCAGCTGTCTGTTGGCCACGGCGCCGTGAATGAGCAGCAGCACCTGCTCGTCGAGGTCGAGCACGGTGATCAGGTCGCCGTCGTCGACCGCCTCCTGCAGGGCGGTCATGGTCGAGCGCAACCGCGCCAACCGCTCGGGGGTCATCTGTTCCACCCCGAGCTGCAGTGACGGGGGTTCCAGGATCTGACGCAGGCCGTAGTAATCGTGGAGGTCGTCCAGCGACAACCGGGCCACCACAGCGCCTTTGCGTGGCTCCTGGGTGACCAGGCCGGCCTCTTCCAGCCGGATCAACGCCTCGCGCACCGGCATGGTGCTCAGCCCCATTCCGCGGGCGACATCGCGCACCTGCAGCCGCTGCCCGGGCGCGAGCGAACCGGCCAGGATCCAGGACCGCAGTTGCTCGAAAGCGGTTTGAGGTGGACTGAGCTGCGACGTATCGGTCATGCGCGATGCCCCTCGTATTCGGATGTGCTCGGGTTCGTGGCGGGTGGGCGTCCGGCATGGACCGGTGGCGTCCAGGCGGCCCATCCGATCTCTGCCTCCAACTCGGCGGCCAAGGCCAGAAGGTCCGGCTCCCGGCCTGCCCCGGCGGCGAACTGGACGCTCAGCGGGAACGCCCCGGCCAGGCCCGCGGGTATCGAGATGGCAGGCTGCCCGGTGGCGTTGAAGATCGCGGCTGCGGGTTCCATCCGGCCGACGGCGCCGGCGTAGTAGGTGTTCAGGTCCATGTCGGGGGAGAACTCGCCGATCTTCGGTGGAAGCGTAGGAAGTGTCGGCGTCAACAGCATGTCGTACTCGTCGAAGAAACCGGCGAAACTGCTTGCGGCTCCGTCGACTTTGGCCAACGCATCGATGATGGCGGTGCCGCTGAGACGACGCGCGCGGGTGACCAGCTCCCACGTCAGGTGCTCGATCTCGGCGGGGCATCTCGTCGCGGAGATGTCGGTCCAGTCGCGCACGGTGTCCAGTGTGCCCAATGCCCAGATGTCTTTCATCGCCTCGAACAACGGGGGCCAGTCGACCTGCGGGGTCGCCTCTTCCACAGTATGGCCCAACTGTTCACAGAGTCGCGCGGCGTGCAGCGTCGCAGCGGCGACGGCGGGATCCACGGCAGACAGCCAGGGCGCCTCGACGGCAACGGCGATCCTGCGCGGCCGGGCATCGGCGGGAGGTCCGATGCCGGACGGCTTCTGCAGTGAGCACAACGCTCGTGCGGCATCACGTACCGATCGGGTGACGACGAACTCCGTGTGGAAGTCGACCGGCACGGATTCGCTTGCGTCGGTGGGAATCAGTCCTCTGGTCGGCTTCAGGCCGACCAGCCCGCAGCAGGCGGCGGGGATGCGGATCGAACCCCCGCTGTCGGTGGCATGGGCCATCGGCACGATACCGGCCGCGACCGCCGCAGCTGCGCCACCGCTGGACCCACCCGCGGTTCGCCCGAGATCCCACGGGTTGTGAGTGGGGCCGAACCGCGCGGACTCGACTGTCGCCGTCACCGCGAACTCGCATGTGGCCGAGCGGCCTATCGAGATCAGACCTGATTCGCGGAATCGTTGCGCCAAAACCGATTCCGACTGGGTCAGGCGGTCGTCGACGGCCCGGCTGCCCATCCACTGGTGTCGACCGCGTTCGTGTGCGCCGAAGTCCTTCATCAGGAACGGCACACCGGCGAAGGCGGCTGACGTGTCCACCGCGCGGGGGATACGCGGATCGTCGTACATCTCTACCACCGCGTGGAGGGCTGGGTCGACCGCCAGCGCGGCCTGCTGTGCCGACCCGACCAGTTCGGCCGGGGAGACCTCACCGGCAACCACCAGTTCGGCCAGCGCGGTGCCGTCCAGGGAGGCGTACTCGCTCAATCGCATTGCAGTGCAGCGATCACCGCTGCCCGGCGGCGATCTTGGCGGGTGCGGTTTCACGCATCGTCGCCAGACCGAACAGGGCGATGACGCAGATTGCAATCAACACGAAGCTCGGAGCGACAGCACTTCCGGTGGTGCCGATCAGCCATGTCGCAAGGAACGGTGTACCGCCGGCGAACAGCCCGATGCCGAGGGTGAACGGAATCGCAAAGCCGCTGAACCGGACCTCGGTCGGCATGCCTTCGACGAATGCGGTGGCGAAGGTCCCGTCGTTCAGGCTGAACATCGCGACGAACAACAGCTGTACCGCCAACGCGAGCCCGAAGCCGGCCGCGCCGAGCAGCAGGAACGCCGGGTAGCTGACGAGAATGAACAACACGGCGTTGGCGATCAGCACCGGCTTGCGACCGATCCGGTCGGAGAGGGCCGCCGCGCCGAACAGCAAGGGCAGGTAGAGCACCAGCGCGATCGTGGCGATCAGGTTCGACTGGGTCGACGAGAGTGCGACTTCCTCCTGGAAATAGGTCACCATGTACGACAGGACCAGGTAGTAGCCGCCGGCATTGACCGCCATGATGCAGAGCATCCGGACCACGCTGCGCCAGTGGTGCCGAAATACCTGTGTCACCGGGGATTTGGCGATCCTGTCCGAGGATTGCAGCGCCAGGAACTCGGGCGACTCGTCCAGCTTGGACCGGATGTACCAGCCGATGAGGCACAGCGGGCCGGCGATCAGGAACGGGATCCGCCACCCCCAGTCCTGCATCGCCGCGTCTCCGATGGTCGAGAACATCGCGGTGATGAGCAACGACGCGACCAGGAAACCGCAGGCTGCCCCGATCGGCACCACGCTGATGTACCGGGCCCGCTTCTCCGGAGGCGCGAACTCACCGATGAACACCGCGGCCCCGGAGTATTCACCCGATGCGCAGAACCCTTGCAGGAGGCGCGCGATCAGCAGGAGCAGGGCGGCCGACCACCCGATGGACTCGTAGCTCGGAAGCAGGCCGATCAGGGACGTGATGCCCCCCATGCCCAGGATGGTGATGGCGAGCACCTTCTTGCGGCCGAGCTTGTCGCCGTAATGCCCCCAGAACATGCCGCCGAGTGGATACATCAGGAAGGACACGCCGAAGATCGCGAACGTCTGCAGGATGGCCAGGGAAGGGTTGTCGGTCGGAAAGAACACCGCCGCAAGGGTGACCGCCATGAACGCGTAGACGGCGTCGCCGAAGTACTCGACGAAAGTTCCCACCCCGGCCCCGGCGACGACATGTCGGGCCGACCTGTCGTCGATGGGGGCAGGCGCGGGTCTGGTGGGGGTGTCCGTCATGGGGTGCCTTCCGGTTTCCAAGAAGTCAGCGTGATCACCGATCAAAGTTTTGTGATCACATCTCGCGGTTATCTGATCACAGAAACCGAGGAGTCGCGCGTCGAACGACGTAATCGCGTGCTGAACTGCACGTTCCGGCGGGAGCCGGACGCCCACCTGCGCGTCAGGTTTGCGTCTGCGTCGCAGCGGCTAGCTTGAAAGGCATGCAGGCGCCGGAGCTCATTGGCGGTCGCTACGAACTCGGCGGGGTGCTGGGCCGTGGCGGGATGGCCGAGGTGCGCGACGGGTGGGACAAGCGGTTGGGCCGCCCTGTCGCGGTGAAACTGCTCGATCCCGCGATCGGCGCGCAGCCTGACACCCGGCGCCGGTTCGCCACCGAGGCGCGCGCCGCCGCGGCCCTGAATCACCCGCACGTCGTCGCGGTGCACGACACCGGGGTGCACGACGGGCGGCACTACATCGTGCTGGAACGCCTGCCGGGACAGAGCCTGGCCGACGTGCTGTCGCGTCAGGGCCCGTTGCCCGCCGAACAGGTGCGCTCGATCATGCGTGACGTGCTGTCGGCGCTGAGCGCCGCTCATGCCCGTGGTGTGCTGCACCGCGACATCAAACCCGCGAACATCCTTTTCACCCAGTTCGGCCGGGTGAAGATCGCCGACTTCGGGGTCGCCAAGAGCGCCGACAGTCCGCAGACGCTGACCAACCGGGTTTTCGGGACGATGGCCTACCTGCCGGCCGATCGCATTGCCGGGCGGCCGGCGACGCCCAGCGATGACCTGTATGCGCTCGGAGTGGTGGCCTACGAGGCGCTGACGGCTCGGCGTGCCTACCCGCAGGACAATCTGGCGGCGCTGGCCGATGCGATCGCGATCGGCCACCTGCCGCCGCTGAGCGCGCTGCGGCCCGACATCGACCCCGCCCTGGCGACCACGATCGAGCGGTCGATGTCGCGGGACCCGCGTTGGCGGTTCGCCACCGCCGAGCAGATGCTGGCCGCCCTGAACGCCCCGGCGCAATCGACCCGACGCGCCGGGGGACTGCTCGCGGCCACCGCGTTGACGGTGGTTTTGGTGTTCGCAGCGCTCCTCGTCGTCGTGTGACCCCGATTGTGCAGTTGACCAGCAGATATACGGGTGCTCACCGGCTGGTCCCGGTCAGGTAACGATCCGCGAGTCGCATTCAGTTTTCGCGATCGGTGCGGTAAGTTGCGCGGTTTTTCGCTATCTTGCTGAACGTGGGTCGGCACTCGATCGCCAAGAAACGGCGCAACCCCTCGGTATACGTGGTGTCCGCGCTTGCCCCTGCGGCGGTGTTCCTTGCCGTCAAGGGCGATACCGGTCCGGTTCCTGTCTCCGTCGAGGAGAAGCCTGTGGCCGCTCCGGCGCCCCCGATCGAGGACCTCGCGCCCCCGTGCTGTGTGGAGATCGTCGCGGCCCCCGCGTCGGGGCACGTTCCCGAACGGTTGACCGACGACGGGGGCGTCGAATCGGCGTCCCTGGTGTCCGCGTCCCGCTGGCGCGTGGTGAGCCGCACGCTGCCCGCCGGAAAGGCCCCCGAGACCGGTTTGCAGGTGCGCACCATCCTGACCGCCCGCAGCCTCAGTGAGGTCTTCCCGGAGATCCACAACATCGGCGGGGTCCGGCAGGATTCGCTGCGCTGGCATCCCAACGGCCTGGCGCTGGATGTGATGATCCCGAACCCGACCTCCGACTCCGGCATCGCGCTGGGCAACCAGATCGTCGCGTACGTGCTGGCGAACGCCGAACGCTTCGGCATCCAGGACGCGATCTGGCGGGGCGTGTACTACACGCCGGGCGGCGCGCGGGCCGGCGGCTACGGCCATTACGACCACGTGCACGTGACGACCACCGGCGGCGGCTACCCCGACGGCGACGAGGTCTACTTCCGCTGACGCGGCGGGCTCGCGGCTGCCGCCTTCGCCCTCGTGTGACTGCTGCGTCAATTTGCTGAATTCGACGCCGGAGGTGTGTCGGCTGCCGTTATTCTGCGCGCAGCGCTCACTCCACCTACATGGGGTTACAGGCCCTTGCCTGTTGCGGCTCGCCGTTGAGCTTCGACGAAGGGCGGGCACATGGGTTCACATCGGACGACGCGAAAACTTCCGGCAAGATTTGCCGGCGGCATGCTGTGCGCGGGAGCGTTCGCGTTGACCGGGCCCATCGCCGTCGCGTGGGCCACACCCGGCGTCGACGCCGCACCCTGCGTCGTCGCCCCGTCGACCGGTGTCGGGTGCGACGCGCCGAACAGTCTCGTCGGCCGTAGCGGCGACGGACCCACGCCTTTCGCACTGGCAACTGCGGTCGAGGTCGCGCGATCCTGCGGAATGATCTGCACCGGTGCGGACGGTACCGCCGACAACCCCAACGGCCAGCACGGTGGCTGGCTGTTCGGCAACGGCGGAAACGGTTGGAACAGCACCGTCGCTGGGGTGGCCGGAGGCAACGGAGGTAACGGAGGCATCTTCGGCAACGGCGGCCACGGTGGCAACGGGGGCCTGGGTGCCGACGGCGGTGACGGCGGCCACGCCGGCAGTATCGGCAAGGGCGGTAACGGTGGCAGCGGCGGCAAGGGCGCCACGGGAACATCCGCGGTGACTCCGGCTGCCGGGACGGCGGCCGCCGGCAGTACGGGCGGCAGCGCCACCAACGTGGGCTTCCCCGGCGGCGCCGGAAGCGACGGGACCGTCGGCCAGGTCGGTGGCACCGGCGGAGCGGGCGGTCGCCCCGGCAGCTACAACCAGGTCTACGAGGGCGACACCAGCGGTGGCTACGGGGGAGCTGGTGGTGTTGGAGGGGTCGGCACGGATGCCGACACGCCCGCCGGCGCCGGCGGCACCGCCGGTAACGGCGGCCGTGGCGGCAACGGCGGCACGCTGTTCGGCACCGGTGGAGCCGGCGGCAGCGGTGGTGAAGGCGGTCAAGG
>NZ_BCRS01000035.1 GCF_001552715.1 Mycolicibacterium vaccae NBRC 14118 = CIP 105934
GCCGAGGACCTGGTGCGGCTCGTCGGCGCCGCAGTCGACGGCTACGGGCGGCTCGATGTGCTGGTCGGCAATGCCGGCGTCGCCGCGATCGGACCCGTCGCCGACGGCGACGTGCCCGGCTGGGATGCGATGATCGACGTGAACCTCCGCGGCGTGCTGCACGGATTCGCCGCCGCCACACCGGTTTTCCGGCGCCAGGGGCGCGGCCACTTCGTGACGACGGTGTCGACCGCGGGATTGAAGATCGTGCCGGGCCAGGGCGTGTACGCCGCGACCAAGAACGCGGTGCGCACCGTGATGGAGGCGCTGCGCCAGGAGTCCACCGACGGCGTCATCCGCACCACGTCGATCTCGCCGGGCTTCGTGAACACCGAACTCGACGGCTCCATCACCGATCCCGTTCTGTGCGAACGGATCCGGGCCGACATGGACGCGTTCGGGCTGGATCCCGGGGCGGTGGCGCGAGCGATCGCGTTCGCGATCGAGCAACCGCACGATGTGGAGATCGGGGACCTGACAATCCGGCCCACGAGGCAGGGCTGACCGACACGGCAGAGAGCCTGCCGCTCGGGGGAAACGGCAGGCTCTCTGGGTGTGGGGTGGGTGGCTAGGCGGTGGCCTGAGCTCCCAGAACCCGCTGGATGTCGGGCTTCATCTGCTGCAGCTGCTGCCCCCAGTACCCCCAGCTGTGGGTGCCCGAGGCCGGGAAGTTGAAGACACCGTTGGTGCCGCCGGCTGCGATGTAGTTGTCACGGAAGGCGATGTTGGTCCGCAACGTGAATCCTTCGAGGAACTGCGCGGCCATCAGGTTCTGGCCCGGGGTCCCGGTGTCCAGCTCCGACGGGGTGCCGGTGCCGCAGTAGATCCAGATCCGGGTGTTGTTGGCCACCAGCTGGTTGATGTTGACCATCGGGTCGTTGCGCTTCCACGCCGGGTCCGAGGACGGGCCCCACATGCTCTCGGCGTTGAAGCCGCCTGCGTCGTTCATCGCCAGCCCGATCAGCATCGGCCACCAGCCCTCGGACGGGTTCAGGAAGCCTGACAGCGACGAGGCGTAGATGAACTGCTGCGGGTGATGGATCGCGTAGGTCAGCGCCGCGCTGCCCGCCATCGACAGGCCGACGACGGCGTTGCCGGTGCGCGACACTCCGCGGTTGGCCTCCAGCCACGTCGGCAGCTCCTGGGTCAGGAACGTCTCCCACTTGTAGGTGTAGTTCTGCCCGTTGCCCCGAGACGGCTGGTACCAGTCGCTGTAGAAGCTGGACTGTCCGCCGACCGGCATGATCGTCGACAAGCCGGACTCGTAGAACCACTCGAACGCAGGGGTGTTGATGTCCCAGCCGTTGTAGTCGTCCTGGGCACGCAGACCGTCGAGCAGGTAGACCGCATGAGTACCGCCACCCTGGAACTGGACCCGGATGTCGCGGCCCATCGACGGCGAGAACACGTCGAGGTACTCGACAGGAAGACCGGGCCGGGAGAATGCCCCGGCCGTTGCCGAACCCCCGGCGAAGCCGATCAGTCCGGGCAGCGCAACGGCGGCCAGAGCGGCAACGCCCACCCGGCGCATCGCCGCCTTTGCGGAACCCCGCCACTTCTCTGTGAACTTCATAACGGCAAACAACCCACCTTTCTCATCAACTCTTGTACATGCGCCGCAATGTGCCGTCGCTGTGCACTGGTAATGAAACACGTTGAGGCCGCGCGGTTACCGCCTAGACACGGCGGTTCGACATCGCGGTTGGCTAACGATAAGGACTCACCCCGGACTCGCCGGCGCCGATGTGTCAGTCCTGCGAGTCCGCCATCAACCGAAGTTCGTGCGCGCGCCGGTCGGCGATCACGGCCCCGATCACCTGCAGCAGGATCGGCTTTCGGTGCACCAGGCGCTCGATCTCGTCACGGGCCATCTCCAGCACGGTGACTTCCTCCAGCGCGTGCGCGGTCGCCAGTACCGGTTCCCGCGTCAGCGTGGTCTGCCCCAGGAAGTCGCCACGCTCGAGCACCCGCGCCGGGATCACGTCGCCGTCCTGATCGATCACGGACAGACTCACCCTGCCGTCGACGATGAACCTCATCCCGGTCGGTACCTGACCCGGCTGCTGGAGGCGTTCCCCGTTGCCGTAACGGACCAGACGCACCACGTCGGCGATCTCCTGCTGTTCGTCGTCTGCCAAGCGCAGTGTGGACGCCACAGCCCGCATGGCCGAGGCGATCCGTTCCGGCGTGTCGAAGTCGTCGGCGACGCCGTTGAGGCGAAGTTCCTGCCGGCGCGCGGCGTACCAGACCCAGCGCAGGAACGTGCTCCTGACCGAGTCGTCCACCGCGGGTGTGTGCAACGGGATCGACGTCTCGTATTCGGCCGCACCGAGATAGAGCGTGGCGATCTGTCCGTCGGTGCGCAGTTCGGGCAGCGACGCCGCGACCGACGACAGCATCTCGCAGACATCATCGGGGGTGTCCGCGGCGTCGAAGGTGGTGACGACGGTCAGCCGGTGCTCTCCCACGGGCCGGCTGTAATTGGTGAACGACGCGCCGGCGAGTTCGGCGTTGGGCATTACCAGCAGGTTGCCGCCGGTGTCGATATGTGTTGCACGCCAGTTGACTTCCACCACGCGGCCGTGGGCGGACGGCCGGCCCGCCGCGGTGGGGACGGTGATCCAGTCGCCGAGCCGGAACGGTTGCTCGAACAGCAGCAGCAGACCCGAGATGATCTGACCGACCGAATTCTGCAGAGCCAGGCCAAGAACGATGGAAGTGACGCCCAGTGCGGTGAACAGGCCCCCCACGTTCGCGCCCCAGACATAGGCCATGATCACGGTGATACCGACCGCGATCAGCGCGAAGCGCGCGACGTCGAGGAAGATCGACGGAATCCGCCTGCGCCAGCTGTCTTCTGGTGCGCCCTGGATGAGGGTGGCGTTGAGCCCGGACAGCACCAACGTCAACAACACGACGCCGAACAGGGTGGCGACCAACCGTACCGACGTGGCGTCGTCGGAGATCTCCATCGCCTGTACCAGCAGGAGCAGCAACGCGCCCAGCGGCAGGATGTAGGTACGCAGGAGTTGCACCGGGCGGGCCAGCGCGCTGCCGCGCCGACGCAACGCGTTGTGCACCTCGGTCAGCACGACCAGCAGCACCGGGAACCCGACCGCGACCGCGACGGCCCAGGCCAACCAGGTCGAGTTCAGCACGCTGCTCATCGCCGGTGGCCCTGCAACCGCCAGACCGTCTCGACGCCGCGCTCGCCGACGACCTCCCCGGCGGCGACGAAGTCGAGAGTTTCCTGCATGACCTCGTGCACCCGCGAGGTGACGTAGATGCCGGGCTGGGGGGAGCCGCGCTGCACCTGGTAGGCGACATCGACCGCCGAACCCCACATGTCGTACGCCAACGTGGACCGCCCCACCAGCCCGCTGGCCGCCGACCCGGTGTCGATGCCCGCGCGGAGCCGCAGGTCGTGCCCGGACTCGGCGGCGTGCCGGTCGATGATGCGGTCCATCTCGATCGCGAAATCGACCGTGCGCCGGACGTTGTCCAGCCGCGGCACGCCTAACCCGCAGCTGGCCAGGTACCCGTCGTGCAGCGTCCGCACGTGGTCGACCCCGAGACTCTCGGCGGCGGCGTCGAACTGGCGGGTCAGGTCGTTGACCACCACCATCAGTTCCTCGGAGGTCAACATGCGCGACAACTCGTCGAGGCCCATCATGTCGGCGAAGATCACCGTGACGTTCTTGTGGTCCTGGGCGATCGTCTCCTCCCCGTCGAGGTAGCGCTGCATCACCGGTTCGGGCATCAGGGACAGCATCAGCCGTTGGTTCTCGGCGCGCTCCTCGCCGAGCAGCTCGTCCTTGATCGACAGATTGCGACTCATGTCGTTGAAAGCTGTTGTCAGATCGCCGAATTCGTCACGAGACAACACCGGCAGAGCGAGGCGGTAGTCACCGCCGCTGATCTGCTGGGCGCCGGCCTGCAACCGCCGGATCGGACGGACGAACAACCGCGCCAGCAGCATGGCCGCCAGCGACACGCCGAAGATGATGATCACCGTCGACAGCACCAGGGTCCTGGTGAACTGCGCCACCGGGGCGAACGCCTCGTCGGTGTCGATCTTGGCCACGATCACCCAGTGCAGTCCCGGCAGGTCCACCGGTGAGTACGCCTGTAACGCCTCGTGGCCGAGATAGTCGTCCTCGATCGTCGTCCCGGTGTTGCCGCGTTGGGCCTCCACGACGGAGCGGGTGGTCACCGGCTGCACCAGCGTGGTGCCGCGGCGGTCGACCGATTCGTCGGCGACCTCCGGCGGGGTTCCCCCCTCGACGACGTCGGCCAGGAACTTCTCCCGGTTCTCGCGGAACAGCCGGGAGTCCGAGCGCATCAGATTGTCCGGTCCGACCAGGATGGTCTCACCGGTGTCTCCCATCCCGGTGTCACGCCACTGTCCCCGCGCCGTCATCAATTCGTTGATCCGCGCGATCGGGAACTGGACCGCCATCACACCGTCGACTCGGTCCTTCAACCCGACCGGGGACAGGAACCAGGCGGTCGGTTCCTCGGCAGGCAGGTACCACCCGAAGTCGGTGACACCGACATAGTCGATCGAGTTCGACGCGACCGCCTTCTCGTAGGCTTCCGACAGTTCCCGGTTGCGATAGGGGCCGTTGACGATGTTTGTCCCGAGATCCGGCCCCTTGTAGGCGGAGTACACCACGTTGCCCTCGAGGTCGAGCAGCATCAGATCCTCGAAGTTGAAGCGGTGCACGATCTCGCGGAAGAACTCGTTGAATCTGGCATTGGCGGCCGACCAGGCGCTGCCGTCGCGCGCGTCGTCGAACGCGATCGCCTTCTCCCAGTTCTGAAACGGCGCGGTATAGAGCGCCTGCAGATAGCGCTGGGGGTTGGATTTCGGGATGAGCGCGCGGACGTCGACGCGGTTTCCGCTGTCGTCGAGGGTGGTGTTGGCGAACGTCCGGTCGTAGTAACGGCGCAATGACGCCGCCTGCCCGGTATTGATCGTCGCATCGCCGAGCTGACGGAAACCGTCGCTGAACGCGCCGATCGCCTCCGTGGCAGTGCTGCCGCGCGAGTAGATCACCATCGAGTTCTTCAGGTCCGCGAACTGATTCTCCAACTCGCGCGACTGCGACTCGCGGATCTCGGTGAGGCGGTCGAACACCGATGCGCGCAGCGAGGACCGTCCGGACTGATAGCCGATGAAACCGACCACCGCAGCCGAGAGAATGCTGGTCAGAAGCAGCATCAGCAGCAACTTGGACTGGATGCTCATCCGCGACAGGAGGTGGTAGCGCCCGCGTCTTTTTCGCGTCGGGTGTTCAGACGTTCGCGCATTCCAGGGCAGAATTGTCATCTAGGTCACACAGTAGCCCGCAGCCCGAGGAGGCAAACGCCGTCGTGACAGCTTCCGGCGAGGACGATCCTTACGATCTGGACAGATTCGTCCGGGCGCAGGAAACCGCCTATCCAGCAGCCCTGGCCGAACTCCGGGCCGGGGCCAAGCGGGGTCACTGGATCTGGTTCGTCTTCCCTCAGTTGCGCGGCCTGGGACGCAGCCCGACCGCGCAGCGCTACGGCATCGCCTCAGCGGCCGAAACGAAGGCGTACCTGGCGCATCCGGTGCTCGGCCCGCGGTTGCGCGAGTGCGCGCGCGCCCTGGCCGCGCACCGGGGCCGCCCGATCACCGAGATCGTCGGCCATCCCGACGACCTGAAGGTGCGCTCGTCGATGACGCTGTTCGTCCACGCCGGCGACGACACCGCCGAGTTCGGCGACGTGCTGGCCGCGTTCTACGACGGTGCGCAGGACCCCGCCACGCTGGAACTGCTCGGCGAGGGCTAACGCGGCGCCAGGATCAGCCAGCCGTTGGGCGGCACCGCGGTCTCGGTCACCGTCTCGGCCGGCGGCGCACCGGACCCGGCCACCACCTCGGCACGCCCGATCCCGAACTTCGGCAGCGAGACCTGCAGCGGCGTGTCGTCGATGTTCAGCGCCACCACGAGCGTGTGGTCACCGTGACGGGCCGCGTAGACGTATCCGGTGTTGCTGACCTGCAGCGCGGTGGTCCTGGCGGTGTGCAGCCAGGGATGCCTGCGCCGCAGGCCGATCAGGTGCTGATGGGTGCGGAACAGCTGACGGCCGTGCTCGCCCACCCCGTCGAACGGGCCGCCGAACTCGGGGCGCACGGCGTCGTCGCCGCCGAATCTCTCTTCCTTCAACCCCCGGTAGCCGACCTCGTCACCGGCGTAGACGCTGGGGGTGCCGCCGGTGGTCAGAAGCAGTACCAGCGCGTGCTCGACGTGCGCGGGATCGGTCAGCCGGCTCGCGATCCGGGTGACGTCGTGATTGCCGATGAACGTCAGCGGCACGAAGGTGTCGAGGAATTCGTCGTGCCGGGTCAGAGCCCAGTCCAGCTCGTGGAAGTTCGCGTCGTTGAGGCTGCTCCAGATCGCCTTCCACAGCTCGTACTGGGTGACCGAGTCGAACCGCGCGTCGTGCACCCTGCCCTGGTAGTCGCCGTGGATGACCTCCCCGACGAACCACGCCTGCGGATGCCGCTCCCGCACCCGCGGCAGGACCTGGGCCCAGAACCGGTCGGGGACGGCGTAGGCGGCATCGAGCCGCCATCCGTGGGCCCCCCGGTCCAGCCAGTGCGTCATCACCTCCACGGTGTAGTCGACGACCTCGGGGTTGGCGTGGTTGAGAGTGATCAGCCCGTCGTGGCCTTCGAAGGTGGCGAAACCGCCGCCCCGGGGGAGGAACCACTGATGGTCACCGCCGGCCAGCGCCTCGCGGTACCGCGGGAAATCGGCTCCGACGTGGTTGAACACCCCGTCGAGCAGAATCCGCACTCCCCGCCTGCCCGCCTCGGCGACCAGGTGATCGAAATCCTCGTCGGATCCGAGCCTGGGGTCGATGCAGTAGTGGTCGACGGTGTCGTAGCCGTGGGTGCTCGACGCGAAGACCGGCCCGAGCGCGAGCCCGGACGCGCCGAGCTCGATCACGTAGTCGAGCCAGTCCGCGACCCGGCGCAGCCGGTGCTCGTCGGGCCCGGGCGCGGGGTCGGCCGGGTAGGCGCCGACGAATCCGAGCGGATAGATCTGCCACCAGATGACGTGCTCGACCCAGCCCGGTCCGGAGACCGCGGGTTGCCGGTTGGTCACGGTCGAAAAGCTCTCGCGTACAACGCTTTCATCTCCTCGCTCAACGCCTCCGCCGGTCCGTCCACCTGCAGGCCGGGCGCCACCGCCGTGATCGGTAGGCCCACGACCGGGGGTGCCGGCGCGGCCCATTCGCTCAGCCATTGCGTCAACTGGGCCGCGGATGCGGCGTAGACGACGCGTCCCAGACCTACCCAGGCGTGCGCCGCGGCACACATCGGGCAGTGTTCGCCGGAGGTGTAGACGGTGCAGCGGGCCCGCTCCGCGGGGGTAAGGTGCCCGGCGGCCCACCGGGCGATCGCGAACTCGGGATGCCGGGTGGCGTCGCCGTCCCTGACCCGGTTGTGGTCTGCGAAGCGGACGGTGCCGTGCTCGTCGACCAGCAGGGAGCCGAACGGCTCGTCCCCGCCGTCGAGTGCCTGACGAGCGAGGTCGACGCAGCGGCGCAGGTACTCGAGGTCGTCGTCGGTGACCGGCACAGCCGGAGTCTACGACCGCGACTGCGACCGGCAGGCGCAGGACGCCTCGATCGGCACGTCCGCCCGCGCGGCGGCCAGCTCGAGCTGCCTGCCGATGATCGCGGCCTCGGCGTCCCGGCCGAGCCGGGTCAGGCATTCGTGGTATCCGTGCAGGCTCCACACGTTGCCCGGATGCTGACACGGCCGCGCGAGCGTCGGGTCCAGACCGAGATCGGCGGCATACACCGCGGCGGCCTCCTCGACCCGGCCCTGCTCGAGCAGCAGCGCGCCGAGCGCGTGCCGGGTGGGCTGCATCCAGCCCCACGGTTCGTCGTAGGGCAGGCTGTCGTCGAGCTCGACGGCGCGCCGCAGGTTGGCGAACGCGTCGTCGAATCGCCCTGCCCGATAGTCGATCTCGCCGTCGAGCATGGCCGCGGCGACCGCCAGGATGTCGCGGCTGGTGTTGTTGAACAGATAGCGGCTCTCCGGGATGCGGGCATAGGCCGCGGCGAACAGTTCGCGCTCCGTGGCGGCCTGATCGAGGTGGCCGCACGCGGCGTGGGCGACCCCACGCGCGTAGTGGATCGTGGCGGTGGTGGTGCAGTACAGCTGCTGGTCCTCGGGCAGCGGCGTGGCGATCAGCTCGGCCCAGCGGCCGAACCGGATCAGCACGTGCACACGCATCGGCACGAACGCTTCCAGCCAGTCGGCCATCGGCGGCGATTCGATGGCCAGCAGATCCGGTGTCAGCTGGGCGGCCAGTTCATCGGCGGCCTGCAGCGCGGTCCTCGAATTGCCTTCGAACATCGCCGAATACACCACGAAGTGCAGGTTGTGGGCCCGGTACAGCGAGTAGAAGTTCAGCGGGCCCTGATGCTCGACGAACCGTCGATCCACCTGCACCGCAGCCAGATTCGCCGCCACCGAGTCGTGGTAGTTGCCGCACAGCACGTCGATGTGGCTGGGCATGTGCTGCAGGTGCCCGGCATCGGGCACCAACCCGCGCAGCAGATCCGCGGCGGGCAGGGCCGCCTGCGGGGTCGTCGACATCTCCATCGCGTGCAGGTAGAGATGCAGGATTCCGGGGTGGGCGCGGCCCGTCTCCGTCGCCAGCGCGTCGTCGAGGATCCGCTTGGCTTCCACCACCCGGGATCCGGGCGCCGGTTCACCGGTCCGGATGTCCCACAGCGCCCACGCCGTGACGTTGACGAGTGCATCGGCAGTCAGTGCCGCCACGTCGATGTCGTCCGGATACGCCTGTGCCAGGGCCGACATCGCGTCGGCGTAGGCGGTGTGGCCGGCCTGCAGCGCGTCGGCGTCGGCCGGGTCTTCGGTGGGGAAGCGTGCGGTCAGTGCGGCGATCAGCGCCTGCTCGACGGCGCCGGCGCGACCGTGGGCGGCCAGTTGGAGTTCCATCCGGGCCCGCGCCAGGGAGGCCGCGAGGTCCACCGGGTCGAACGCCTCCCAGCCCTTGTTGTAGTTGGGCCCGACGGCATAGGCGACGCCCCAGCGGGCGAGCGCGAAATCAGGGTCGAGTTCGAGCGCACGCTCGAAGCAGTGGATGGCTTCCTCGTGGTTGAACGCGTAGGACCAGACCATGCCGCGGTCGAACCAGATCTGTGCGGCCTCCGACGGCGTGTCAGTCGGCCGATGGAACGAGCCGAGATCGTAATACGGCTCCGCGAGGCCCGGCGAGGCGGTCATGAAGGGCACGATAATTCACCCGGGCGGCGGTGGCGAGGGTAGCGAAGAGACCACCCACAGCCGCCCAGATCCCCAGTGTCACCAGGGGAGTCGTGGCACCGTGCCCACCGAAGTAGCAGATGCTGCGCAGCAGCGAGACCCCGGAGCCCTGCGGCACCACCCCGGTCAGGGTGGAATAGAAGCCCGACAGCAGGGGCCGCCCGACCGGACCGGCCGCCGCGGCGTTGCCGACGATCACCAGGAACAACCCGAGAACGATCGACGCGACGACACCGAAAGCGGCTGCGATACCGGTGATGGCGCCGCCGACGGCCATCGCATAGAGCCACAGCGCACCGAAGACCTCCCAGGGGTGGCCGGTCAGCGCACCCAGGACCGGACCTACATAGACGGTGACGGCACCGGCGAGCACCGCGGAGAACGCGGTGAGCGACATCGTGCGCAGGGCCAGGGCCGCCGGTGTGCCGACGACGCCCATCAGCCGGCCCAGCAGTGCCGCGCCCGCCGACGCACCGATCGAGACGAAGATGACGGCGTAGAACTCGACGGTCCCCGACGGGTTGCCCGGCGTCGTCGGGGCGACGTCGTCGATCACGGCGGTCAGACCGGCACGTTCGGCGGCGGCCCGGCCGACGCCCTCGGCGGCCGCGGCGACGCTGCGACCACCCCCGCCGGCGACGTAGACGGTCAGATGTCCGTCGGTGTCGACCGCCAGCGCGGCGTCGGCGGCGCGTTCGGACACCTGTGTCCTCGCGGCGACGGCATCACCGACCTCGTTGACCGACAACGCGTTCTGGCTGCGCAGCTCGTCGAGGATCGGCGCCGGCGCGGCGACCGCGACCGTCAGGTGGTGCAGCGTAGGTTTCGCGAACGCTCCCGCGTAACTGGCGATCATCGCGAGGACGAAGACCGTCAGCGCAGTCAGCGCCAGCACCGTCGTGCGCACCGCCGGGCGGTTGCGGATACCGGCCGGTTCCGGGGCGTGGTGTCTACCCATCGACGGGTCCTTTCGTAGCGGGGGAGCAGCCCAGTAGCGCGTCGATGGTGGCCAGCGCCGCGCGCACGCGGGCATGCAGGTCGGTCGGACGCGGCTCCTCCATCCAGGACCGCAGAACTTCCATCAGGCCGCCCACCAGGAACCGGGTCACCGCGTCGGCGGGCAGCGGAGCAATCGTGTGCAGCACGGCCATGCCCTGGTCGGCGATCTGCCGGCACGGCTCGAGCAGCGCGTCGCGGTAGGTGGCCAGCACATGCTGGTGCACAGTGCTGGACGCGACGTTGTGGCACAGCCCCGGATGCCGTGCGGCGAACTCGAAGAGGTCGAGGATGTGCGTGCGGGCGTCGCGGTGGCCGGTGCTGGTCGCGGCGGCGAACACGTGCGAGAAGGCTGTGGCCACGGCGTCGTCGCGGTCACGGAAGTGCCGGTAGAACACCTGGCGGCTGACCTCGGCCCGCGCCACCAGGTCGCCGACGGTGATCCCGTCGACCGGGCGCTCGTTCGCGATGGCCAGCGCCGCGGCACGGAGCCGGGTACGGACCCGCTCGGCCCGGGGGTCGGCGCTGCGGCCGCGTTCGGTCATCTGGCGAGACTAGAAGAGTTCATGGACAGTTGTCTACGACAACTTAGGTTATCTAAGTCACCGTCGTCGACGGGGTGTGGCCCGCGTCCCCGAGCCGGTCTACCGTGACGTGATGATCCGATGCGTGCGGCTGTGGACCGGCCCCGACCTGGGCTCGCACGTGCAGATCGGGCGCATCGACATGACGAAGGGCCGCCACGAGGATCTGGTCTCGGCGGCGATGGGCGCCCAGCGCGTCACCCTCGAGGAGACCGCCACCGGCGGCACGCTGGCCTGGCACACGGCGCCGGTCCGCCAACTCGTGGTCACCCTCGCCGGGACGCTGGTCTTCAGCACCCGGGACGGCGAGGAGTTCACCCTGGGCCCCGGCGACATCCTGCTCGCCGAGGACACCGTCGGGACCGGACATCAGTGGCGCCTCGAGGGCACCGACCCGTGGCGCCGGATGTATGTGGTGCTTGCCGACGGTGTCGAGGTCCCGTTCACCGCCGACTGACCCGGCCCCGATCCGTCACCGGTTTCCCGGGGCGTCCCCGCCGACGAACCAGTGCCGCAGAAACCGCTCGAGCGCGCCGGCGTCGGCTCCCGACGCGGCGAGGTAGCCGTCGGGGCGCACCAGCATCCAGCCGTCCGCGCTCCGGCCGCCGCGCGTCGTGACGACCTCGCTCCATCGTCGCGCGGTCGCGAGTACCGACCCGTCGTCGGTGAACAGCGTCATCGCTGCGAGGTCGAGCTGGTCGTAGAGCCCGTCGACATCCGGCACGCGTTGCCCGGCGCGTCCGCCGGCAGCCATACCGCGGTACCTCGCGGACAACTGACCGAACATCGCCGCGGCGGCGTCCTGCACCCGCGCGCGGGCCAGTGCGCGCGGCGCCATCCGCACGCGCAGCGCATGCACCACGGGGTTGGTGGAGTTGAAGACTCGCGTGCCGATCTCGGTGATCCACACCAGCCGGCGCGCTACCGGTAAGCGTTCATCCGAATACGTCTCCAGCAGAACGGGTTTGGCGCGCCCGTCGAGCACCATCGCCAGCTTCCAGGACAGATTGACCATGTCCTGGATCCCGAGGTTCATGCCCTGGCCGCCGGCTGGGCTGTGCACGTGGGCGGCGTCCCCGCCGAAGAACACGCGTCCGGCCCGAAGCCTCCGCACGTGCCTGCTGTTGATCCGGAACCGGGAGCTCCAGTTCTGCGAGTGCAGCCGCACCGGGATGTGCACCACGCGCTCGAACAGTCGCCGCAGGTCCTCCGTCGCGGGTTCGCCGCGGTCCCCGGTGAGTCCGTCCGGATCGGTGGCCATCATCCGGAACCGCCCGCCGCCCATCGGAAACGTCGCCACGAATCCGTTGCGGCCCAGGAAGATCGACACCTGATCCTCGGCCAGGTCGCCGTCGATGTGCAGGTCGGCCAGCACGTAGTTGTGGGGGAGTGTGCGCCCGGGGAAACGCAGTCCAGCCGCCCTACGCAGCGTGCTGTGCGGACCGTCGGCGGCGATCACATACCGGACACGCACCACCTCCTGCGCGCCTGCGCAGTTCAGCGTCGCCTCGACGGCGTCCGCGCTCTCACGGACGTCGGTGACCTCCACACCGCGCTCGACCTTGACCCCCTGGCGCACCAGTTGCTCGGTCAGCAGCCTCTCGGTCTCGGACTGAGCGAGCATCAGGATGAAGTTGAACCGGCTCGGCATCCGGTGCAGCTCGATGGTGGCCAGGGTGGCGCCTCCCGCATGCAGGGCGGCCCGGTCTGCGCGATTGCCCAGCGCCAGCATCTGCTCACCGACGCCGCGCACCCGCATGAGCTCGAGCGTGCGGGCCTGCACCGCCAGCGCGCGCGACTCCTGCGACGGATCTTCGGCCAGGTCGACGATCCGCACCGGCACCCCGAGCCGGGACAGTTCCAATGCGGCGGTCAGGCCGGTGGGGCCGGCTCCGACGATCAGTACGTCCATGACGGCCTCCTCAAGTCAACACCTGGTGACTTGAACCTTAGGCCGCGGCAGATATTTGTCAACGGTTGGTGACTTATGCTCTTCCGATGGCACAGACACGCGCGCGCAACGCCGAGAGCACCCGGGCGGACATCCTGGCCGCAGCGCGCCGTCGCTTCGGCGCCGACGGCTACGAACGGACCACGCTGCGCGCCGTCGCGGCCGACGTCGGCGTCGATCCCGCGATGATCATCCGGTACTTCGGCACCAAGCAGCAGTTGTTCGCCGCGGCCGCGGAGTTCCAGCTGCACCTGCCCGACCTGCGCGGGCTGGAGCCCGTCGCGATGGCCGATGCGCTGATGGAGCGGTTCTTCGCGGTCTGGGAGCGCGACACCACCTTCGTCGCATTGCTACGCGCCGCGGCGACGAGCCCCGTCGCGGCCGAGACCATGCGCGGCGTGTTCGCGACACAGGTCGCCCCGACGCTGGCCGCCGTCGCGCCCGACAATCCCGCACCCCGGGCCGTGCTCATCGGCTCGCTGGTGCTCGGGATGGCGACCACCCGCTACGTCCTCGAGGCACCGGCGGCACGTTCGCTGGGCCACGAGGAGCTCATCCGGTGGGCGCGGCCAGTCATCCGCGATCTGCTCACCGGGCCACCCCCGGCGTGACCCGCAACCTGAAACATGTTCTAGTCGAGGGGTGCTGGACTACACCCGGGTCGACGGCCTCAGCGCCGCCGACGTCGAACGGCTACGGGCCGTCTACGAACCCCTGACCGAGTCGGTGCGCGAACTGGTCGACGCAGCGATCCGCACCGAGGCCGACGGCGACACCGTCGCGATGGCCAGAGCCGAGATCGACGCGGCCACCGCACGATTGCGCGCCGCCCAGCGGGACGGTTCCTTCGGGATCCAGTACGGCGCCGACGGCGTCCCCATGCCGTGGGGGAACGCGGTGATCGGCATCCGCAATCCCAGCGCACCGCCGGTGGTCATCCGCCGGGACCCGGACGGTTCGGTGCGCAGCGACTTCCACCTCGGCGCCGCGTTCGAGGGACCGCCGGGGCACGTGCACGGCGGGGTGTCGGCCATGATCCTCGACCACGTCCTCGGCGATGCGGCCAGCAAGCCGGGTGCGCACCGGCTGACCGGCACCATCACCGTGCGCTACCGGCGGCTGACACCGCTGGGCCGGCTGCGCTGCGAAGCGCGGATCACCCACACCGACGGTTTCAAGACCTACGCGGTCGGGCACATCGCCGACGCCACCGGTGTGACGGTCGAGGCCGAGGCGGTGTTCATCGAACCGAAGTGGGCACGGGGCTGACGCTGATCGAGGACACCGCGCGGGTGATCGCGCCGATTTCGGCGACCAGCACCCGGGCCAGGCCCGTGTGGGACCCCTGGCCCGGCACCGCATCCCGCAGCCGTCGCTCGGCGGCGGCCAGTTCCGTGGCATCCACCGTCCACGGCGACCCGGCCGTCGGCGGATCCCCGCACAGCGCTTGGACGTATTCGTCGACGGCGACCGCGAAGTCGCGGTCGTCGGTCACCGGGTGGGCCGGCAGGTGGTCTTCGAGCGTGGCGCACGAGCTGGTGACGGTGTTCAGCGCGGTGCGGTAGGACCGCAGCCAGTGCCGCAGTTCGCGCGATTCCATCCGCATCGCCCCGGACGTCGCCTCGAACGCCGCCCGCGCGCGGAACGCCCGCTGCCAGGCCGTCGTCATCGACTCCCGCGGATGCCCGACGTCGTGCACGTAGGCCTTGATGACCGTGGCGGCGTAGTCGAGTTCGGTCTTGAGCAGCTCGCCCGCCCGTTGCGCCAACCGGGTCATCGCGTCGTCGGGCAGCACCACGTGGGCCACCAAGGCCAGGGCGCCGCCGATCAGGGTGGCCAGCAGCGGGTCGCCGAGTGCGGCGGGCACGTCGGGCCGGCCGCCGTCGACGAGGAACACCGCGGTGGCCGCCAGGCCCGCCGCCATCGCGACATATCCGGACCCGGACATGACGCAGGCGATGCCGACCGCCACCACGGCGAGCGCGGCCGAGCCCCCGGCCCCGGGGCTCAGGATCACCAGGACCGTGGACGCCGCGGCGATCCCGACCAGTGCGCCGGCCAGCCTGCCTGCGCAACGGGTATAGGTGTGCGCGGTCTCCGGACGCAGCACCAGCAGCGCGGCCAACGGGATCCAGACGCCGTACGTCCCGCCGGCGTAACGGTCGATCGCACAGCCCAGCGCGACGACGACGGACAACCGCACCGCATGCCGCAGCACCGGAGAGTCTCGTTCGAGGTGGCCGCGGACGGCGTCGCGGACCGACCCCACCGAGGTGCGCAACTCGGGGCGGCGCACCCGCACCGCGTCCGGGGCCGACGGTACGAAGTCGCCGAGCCGCATCGCCACCGCCTCGTGCAGCAGCGCCGAGAGCCGTTGCACCACCGGCTCCTCGTCGCCACCGACAGCCGCCGCGACGCTGTCGAAGCGGCCGATGGCCACGTCGGCGCGCACCCGCCCCGACCTGCCGGTGTCGGCGACCGCGGCCAGCGTGTCCGCAGCCTCATCGAGAGCCAGCGCCAGCGCCTGCGACCTGTCGGGCATCGCCGACACCTCGGTCAGCAGCGCGGCGATCCGCTCGGGCAGCGCATACCACCCGCGATAGGACACCGGGCGGCGCTGACGGCCGTTGGCGGTGAACGCATCACGCAACGCGGTCAGCGGTTCGGCGTCCACCGCCCGGTCCCCGTCAGCGGATCCGCCACCGATCCGGCGGGCGTCGGCGGCCAGCGCCCGGTAGGCGCCGACGAGCGCGTCGCGCTGCCGGCGCCAGCGCAGCGGCGGCCACAACGAGATGACCCAGATCTGCAGAAGCCCGCCGACGAGAGCCAGGAGCGCCGTGCCGAGCACCGCGCCCGGCCCCGACACGACGGGCGGAACCGCGACCAGGAGCGCGGCCGACGAGGCCCCGATCAGCCCCGCATTGGCGCCCAGCGACCACAGCATCGACGCACCGAAACACCAGGCGGCCGCGACGACCAGAAAGGCGGGGGAGAACCCGGACGCCGCCGTGCCCAGCAGCACCGCCGTCGTCGTCAGCCCCGAGACCAGAAGCAGCACCGTGACCCGCCCGCGCGGACGGTCCTGCAGGGCGGTCACGCAGGCGACGGCCGCGGCGCCGACGGCCGCGGTGACCGATCCCGGCGGCCCCCACAACACCGCCAGCGCGGCCACCACCGCGACGCAGAGCAGACTGCGCAGCACCGCGGCGAGGTCCGGCATCGCCGTTCGCAGCACCAGGCCCTTGGTCACCAGTCCATTCTGACCCGGCTATGTTCGCCGGGTGGAGAAAGTCATGATCGCCCTGCGTGGCGCACCCGGCGACGACGCCTGGTGCGCCCGGCTTCGCACCGAAGTCGCCGAGGCACTGCTGGACACGGGCGTGCCGGGACTGACCGTTCATGTCCGCGACGCCCCTGTGCGGGACTCGCTGATGACCCTGACCACGCTGGATCCGCCGGTGCTGGCGTTCGTCACCCTCTGGACCGAGCAATACTACGGAGACCAGATCCGCACTGCGACAGAGCTGTTGAGCGAGCACTGCGCACAGATCGCCGCCTACCTGGTCACCGAGTCGGTGCCCCTCAAGGCGCCTACCACCGAACCAGGGGCGCGCACACCGGGTTTCGCCAACATCGCGCTGCTGCGCCGGCCGGCCGGCCTGACCGAGGCGACGTGGTTGCGCCGTTGGCACCACGACCACACCAGGGTCGCCATCGACACCCAGTCGACGTTCGGCTACACGCAGAACACCGTGGTGCGGGCCTTGACCGAGGATGCGCCTGCGGTCGACGGGATCGTCGAGGAACTGTTCCCGATCGAGGCGACCTCGGATCTGCACGCGTTCTTCGGCGCCGCCGACGACGCCGAGCTCGGCGACCGGATGTCCCGGATGGTGGCCAGCACCAAGGCGTTCGGCGCCGACCAGAACATCGACACGGTACCGACGAGTCGCTACGTATGGCGTGATCCGTTCGCCGGTCCGGATAGGCTGCCGGCGTGACTCTGCAGATCAGCGACGAGAACCGGGTCCGGACCCTGGTTCTGAACCGGCCCGAGGCGCTCAACGCGTTCAACCAGGAGCTCTACCTGGCCGTCGCCACCGCGCTGCGCGAGGCCGCAGAGGATCCCGACGTCGCGGTGGTGCTGCTCACCGGCGCCGGGCGGGCGTTCAGCGCGGGCAACGATCTCAAGGAGATGCAGGCCGGCATCGCCGACGGTTCGCTGACCAACGAGGGCAGCCACTTCACCACGATGATCGACGCGCTCACCGAGCTGCCCAAACCGCTGATCTGCGCGGTCAACGGCGTCGGCCTGGGTATCGGCACGACGATCCTCGGGTACGCCGACCTGGTGTTCATGTCGACGACCGCGAGGCTGAAGTGCCCGTTCACCAGCCTGGGCGTCGCACCGGAGGCCGCCTCGTCATACCTGTTGCCGCAGTTGATCGGTCGGCAGAACGCGGCATGGCTGCTGCTCTCCTCGGAGTGGGTCGACGCCGCCGAGGCCCAGCGCATGGGGATCGCGTGGAAGGTCTGTGAACCCGAGGATCTCCTGGCCGAGGCCCGCAGGCACGCCGAAGTGCTTGCCGCCCGGTCGATCCCGAGTCTGATCGCGGTCAAGAAGACGATCGTGGCCCCGTATCGCGACGGGATCGCGGCCGCGACCGAACGGGAGAACGCGCACTTCCAGGAGTTGCTCGGCGGGGTCGCCAACGCCGCGGCGCTCGCGGAGTTCACCGCTGGGCGCAAGTCCTGACGCTAGTGCGCGACGCTCTCGGGCCGGCAGTGGTAGTGCGCTTCGATGATGGCCCGCAGCGTGCGCCGGCACCGCCCGCAGTCGCCTCCCGCTCCGCACGCCTCGGCGATGTCCTTCGACGTCCGGGCACCGTTGGCCACCACCTCGTTGACCACGTGACTCGTGGCGCCGGTGCACAGACAGACGAACATCGTGGCCCCTAACCCTGCTCGCCGACGCTCATCAGATGCGCGAAGCGGCCCACGAACCGGGTGGGATAGGGGCCCATGCCTGCGTTGGTCATCCACTCGGCCGCGGCGTCGGGATGCTCGATCCACTGCCGGGCGCTCGCCTCGTCGGCGATCTCCTGCAGGATCAGCACTTCGTGTCCGTCGTCCAGGGCGCGGTAGACCCAGATCTTGCGGACCCCGCCCTTCCTGAAGCGCTCCAGCCCGTCGTGGATCTTGACCATCAGTTCGGCGACATCGGCCACCGAGGACATCACGCCGACGACGACCCGTCCGACATGACCCTCGGCGCTGACCCCGTCGAGGTCGATCTTCTCGACCACCTCGCCCCCGAACACCGGCGGAATGTCGTCGGCGCCGGAAATGTCGAACCATTCGAACAGCGCGGGCGAGCTCAGCACGTCCCGCATCGAATGCGCATTGCGGATACCGATTGTGGCGAACACCCGCCGGGGTTCCCAAATGGATTCGTAGACCACGACATGATGGGCGCCGATCGCGGAAAGCGATTCGCGGTGTCGCTGGAGCCATTCCCACATGCGGTCGATGTCGTCCACCCGGAAATCGCAGGCAAGAATGAATGAGTGCAGATCGTACTCACCCATTGGTTACCCTTACCTACGGTCGGACAGAAACAGTTAGCGCAGTCTAACCTTACTTAGCCTAGCCAGTCCAGAGTTGACGGCTGAACTGGGGCGCTGTCGGACGGAACTTCGCGACAACACGCCCCCCGCAGGCATATTGGCGTTCTTTCGACGGGTTGAATGGACTACATTGAAAGGGCTCGCACATAGCCCGTGCAGATAGCGCACGCAATCAGCCCGCCAGGCGTTTAGGAGCCGATCATGCAAGGCGATCCCGAGGTCCTCAAATTGCTCAACGAGCAATTAACGAGCGAATTGACGGCGATCAACCAATATTTCCTGCATTCCAAGATGCAGGACAATTGGGGATTCACCGAATTGGCCGAGCACACTCGGAAAGAATCATTCGAAGAAATGGTTCACGCCGAGCACATCACCGATCGCATTCTCATTCTCGACGGATTGCCGAACTACCAGCGGCTGTTCTCCCTGCGGGTCGGCCAGACCGTGCGGGAGCAGTTCGAGGCCGATCTGGCGATCGAGTACGAGGTGGTGGCGCGACTCAAGCCGGGCATCATGATGTGCCGGGAGAAGGGCGACGCGACGTCGGCGACCCTGCTGGAGAAGATCCTGGCCGACGAGGAACTGCACATCGACTACCTGGAAACCCAGTTGGAGCTGATGACCAAGCTCGGCGACGAGCTCTACCTGGCCCAGTGCGTGTCCCGCCCGCCGCAGTAGGGGTTCGGGTTTCACGTCCGCGGGAATGCCAGCCGCCTGAATGACGTAACTCCCATAGCTCATCTAACGATGAGGTGAGCGGAGCTACGTGTCACAGGAAGGCAGGTATGACAGCGTCCCCTGCAGCACATCCCGAGACCACCGAGCCGGCAGAACCGACCCCGGTCAGTCCGCAGCGCCGCAACATCATCTTCGTGGCGGTGATGCTCGGCATGCTGCTCGCCGCCCTGGACCAGACGATCGTCGCGACGGCCCTGCCGACCGTGGTCGCCGACCTCGGCGGCGCGGGCCACCAATCCTGGGTGGTCACCAGCTACCTGCTGGCCTCGACCATCGTCACCGCGATCGTCGGCAAGCTCGGCGACATGTTCGGCCGCAAGGTCATCTTCGCCGTGGCCGTCCTGTTCTTCCTGGCCGGTTCGGTGATGTGCGGGATCTCCTCGTCGATGGAGATGCTCGTGGCCTCCCGGGCCCTGCAGGGCATCGGCGGCGGGGCGCTGATGGTCACCTCGGCGGCGTTGATCGGTGAGGTGATCCCGCTGCGTGACCGCGGGCGCTACCAGGGCGCGCTCGGCGCGGTGTTCGGTGTGACGACCGTGATCGGGCCGCTGCTCGGCGGATACTTCACCGACCACCTGAGCTGGCGCTGGGCGTTCTGGATCAACGTGCCGATCGGGATCGTGGTGCTCGTCGTCGCGCTGACCACGATTCCGGCCCTGAGCAGGCGCGGGAAACCGGTCATCGACTTCGCCGGCATCGCGCTGATCGGGGTCGGCGCCTCCGGTCTCACGCTGGCCACGAGCTGGGGCGGCGGCACCTACGCCTGGTCCTCGCCGACGATCATCGGGCTCTTCGTCGGCTCGGTGATCGCCCTGGCCCTCTTCGTACGGGTGGAGCTGCGCGCCGCCGAACCGATCCTGCCCATCCGGTTGTTCGCCAGCCCCGTGTTCACCGTGTGCTGCATCCTGTCGTTCATCGTCGGCTTCGCGATGCTCGGTGCGCTGACGTTCCTGCCGACGTTCATGCAGTTCGTCGACGGCGTCTCGGCGACCGAGTCGGGACTGCGCACCCTGCCGATGGTCGGCGGGCTGCTGCTGACCTCGATGGGCAGCGGCGTGCTGGTCAGCCGCACCGGCCGCTACAAGATCTTCCCGGTGACCGGCACCGCGGTGATGGTCCTGGGCTTCGTGCTGCTCTCGCAGATGGATGCGAGCACCCCGCTGCTGCAGCAGAGCGCCTACCTGTTCGTACTGGGCATCGGCATCGGCATGTGCATGCAGGTGCTGATCCTCGTCGTGCAGAGCACGGTGAAGTTCTCCGACCTCGGGGTCGCCACCTCGGGGGTGACGTTCTTCCGCACCATCGGAAGCTCGTTCGGGGCCGCGATCTTCGGCTCGCTGTTCGCCAACTTCCTGCACGTGCGCATCGCCACGGCGCTGGCCGCCGGCGGGGCCCCACCCCAGGCGGCCGAATCCCCGCAGGTGCTGCATCAGCTGCCGCCCGAGGTCGCCGCCCCGATCGTCACGGCGTACGCGGACTCGCTGGGCCTGGTCTTCCTGTGTGCGGCCCCGGTCGCCGCGATCGGCTTCGTCGTCGCACTGATGCTCAAACAGGTGCCGTTGCAGGAGATCGAGGCCGCCGCGGCCCGGGACATGGGGGAGGGCTTCGGGATGCCCACCGCCGACACCCCCGAGGAGATGCTCGAGACGGCGGTGAGCCGGTTGGTGCGCCAGTCACCGGAGATCCGGCTGCGCAGCATCGCGGGCACCCGCGGCTGCGAATCCGACGTGGCGCTGCTGTGGGCGCTGATCCAGATCTACCGGCAGAGCCAGGTATTCGGGTCGGCGCGGCTCAGCGAAATGGCCGAACGCCTGCGCGTACCCCCGGAAGTGCTCGAGCCGACCTTCGACCGGCTCGTCGAGTGCGGGCACGCGCTGCGGACGGGAGACCAGCTGTGGTTGACCCAGTCCGGCGCGCGTCAGGTCGATGCGACATCCGCGGCGCTGGTCAGCCGGATCGTCGCCAAGCTGGAGAGCTCACCGGGTTTCGAGGGCCGCCCGGACCGGGCCGAGGTCGAGGCCGCGCTGGAGAAGATCGCCCAGCGGCTGCTGGTGCAGCGCGACTGGGACGACGACCGGACCCAACTCGCTTCCGCGACACGCTGACACGGTGATCGGGACGCGGCTACGCTTCGGCCCATGAGCCGAATCGGAGATTTCGCTGACGACGACGTGACCGCGTTCGCGGTGAAGTCACCCGAACTTGGCACCGCGATGGCCCAATTGGCCAACGCCGTCTACACCAAGAACCGGCTGCCCATGCGGGTGCGGGAAGCCGCGCGGATCGTCATCGCCTACGCCAACGAGTGCGTGGTGTGCCAGAACACCCGGGATGCCGAGGGCGAGGCCAACGGTATCGACGAGGAGTTCTACGACTACGCCACGCAGTGGCGGACCTGGCCGGGCTACAGCGACCAGGAGCGCGTCGCAATGGAGTTCGCCCACCGGTTCGCCACCGGGCACACCGAACTGCGCGACGACGAGGAGTTCTGGCAGCGCGCCGCCGAGCATTTCGACGACGAACTGCTCACCGACCTGGCCATCTCGTGCGCGATGTGGGTGGGTATGGGCCGCATGCTGCGCACCCTCGACATCGGCCAGGCCTGCAAGCTGACGCTGTAGGCATTCTGCGCCAACCCCTTGACAACATACAACCATTCGGTTGTATGTTGTGGGGGTGATCGTGCAGGACGAGGACCGGGCGGATGCACTGTTCCACGCCCTCGCCGATCGCACCCGGCGGGACATCATGCGCCGGGTGCTCGCAGGTGAGCACTCGGTCTCCGCGCTGGCGGCGAACTACGACATGAGCTTCGCCGCGGTACAGAAGCACGTCGCCGTACTGGACCGGGCCGGTCTGATCACCAAGCGGCGCCACGGCCGCGAGCAGCTGGCCAGCGGTGACGTGACGGCGGTGCGTTCGGTGGCGGCCCTGCTGACCGAACTGGAGCAGATCTGGCGCGGTCGGGTGGCCCGCATCGACGAGCTGATCGCCGCCGATCCCCCCGAGCAGGAACCCGATCAGGAGGAATGACCATGCCAGTGACCGACGTGTATCAGGATCTTGAGACCCGGACGCTCACCATCGTCGCCGATTTCGCGGCTCCGCTAGCCCGGGTGTGGCAGATCTACGCCGACCCCCGCCAGCTTGAGAAGATCTGGGGGCCACCGGAATTCCCGGCGACCGTGGTGGACCACGAGCTGCGCCCCGGCGGCCGCGTGACCTACTTCATGACCGGACCGGACGGGGAGAAGTACGCCGGGTACTGGCAGGTGACCGCCGTCGACGAACCGAACGGATTCGAGTTCGACGACGGGTTTGCCGACCTGGACTTCAACCCGGACCCGGAGATGCCGGTGTCCAAGAACATCTTCACGTTCGCCGAGCACGACGGCGGCACCCGCTCGACCTTCGTCAGCATCTACGAGTCCGTCGAGGCCCTGCAGAAGGTTCTCGACATGGGCGTGATCGAGGGCGCCTCGTCGGCGATCAACCAGATCGACGGCCTGCTCGCCGGCTGACCACTCCCGCGAAACCGCATTCCACGCGCCCAGTTGCGCGAATTCACCGCGTGGAATGCGATTTCGGCGGGCAGGTCAGCGCACGCCGCGCAGCAGCCGGCCCGGTCGGGCGCCGGTGTCCACGCCGTGGCGCCGGGTCACCACGCCGTTGACCACCGTCGCGTCGTAGCCCGAGGCACCCTGGATCAGGCGGCGGCCGCCGGCAGGCAGGTCGTAGGCCATGCGGGGTACGTCCAGGCGCAGCGCGTCCATGTCGATGACGTTGAGGTCGGCCCGCTTGCCGGTGGCGATCACCCCGCGGTCGGACAGACCGAAAAGTGTTGCGGTTTCCAGGGTCTGCTTTCGCACCACGTACTCCAGCGAGAACTTCGGGCCGCGGTGCCGGTCTCTGGCCCAGTGTGTCAGCAGGAAGGTGGGGTAGGAGGCGTCGCAGATCAGACCGCAGTGCGCGCCACCGTCCGACAGGCCGGACACCGCGGCGGGGCTCTGCATCATCTCGTAGATCGCGCGGTGGTCACCCTCGGCATAGTTGAAGAACGGCAGCATCAGCATGGCGCCGGCATCGGCCTCCAGCATCAGGTCGTACATCGTCTCCAGCGGACTCTGACCGCGGGCCGCCGCGATCGCCGCCACCGTCTTGTCAGGCGTCGGTTCGTAGTCCGGAGGATCGCCGATGGCGTAGATACGCTCGGTGCTGTACTGCGCCAGCGCGAACAGGCCGTCGAGCAGTGCACCCGGCGTCGGAGCCAGATCCTCCTCGGCGAGGATCGCCGCCTTGACCGCGGGATCGGCCAGCCGGCCCGCAAGTTCGTCGCGGGTCGATCCCGCCGAGACCGCGCGGAAGGTGGGCCGGTGGGTGAAGGCGTGGTAGCCGGGAAAACCCAGCAACATACCGAACGGGCGGGCGGCGAACTGTGCGTACAACTCGACACCGTTCTCATGGGCCTTCTCGGCCCGGTCGAGCTGTTGACGCCACAGGTCCGGTGAATGCGAGGCCTGGATCAACGTGAACGACACCGGCCGGTCGATGTCGTCGGAAAGCTTTGCCATCCATTCCATCTCACGCATGCACGCCTCGGCCGGACTTTCACCCGCGGTCCCCTGCGGGGCCACCTCGAACACCGCCCGGCCGCCGGCGGCCATCGCGCGACCCAGTCCGAACAGTTCGGCCTCGGCGGCGTAGGTCCCGGGGACGGCCTGCCCGTCGACGGCGCGGTGCGCCTCGGTGCGGGAGGTCGAGAAACCCAGCGCACCCGCCTCGACCGCCTCCCGGACGATCCGCGCCATCGCGGCGATGTCCTCGCCGGTCGCCTCCTCGTTGTTGGCGCCGCGCTCACCCATCGCGTAACCGCGGACCGCGCCGTGGGCGATCTGAGTGCCGTAGTCGACGGCCAGACTGCGCTTCTCGATGGCGTCCAGGTACTCGGGGAAGCTCTCCCACTGCCAGGTGATGCCTTCGGCCAGCGCGGAGCCCGGGATGTCCTCGACACCTTCCATCAGCTCGATCAGCCACTGCTCGCGTCCGGGCCGCACCGGGGCGAACCCGACGCCGCAGTTGCCGCTGACCACGGTGGTGACGCCGTGCATGCTGGACGGTTCCAGAGTCTCGTCCCAGCTGACCTGCCCGTCGTAGTGGGTGTGCACGTCGACGAACCCGGGCGCGACGATGCGTCCCGTCGCGTCGATCTCGTGCGCCGCCTCGGTCTGCAATCCCTGGTCGTCGCCGTCGCGGCGGCGCACCTCGACGATTCGCCCGTCCTTGACGCCGATGTCCGCCCGGAAGCGGTCGGCGCCGGTTCCGTCGACGACCGTGCCGCCGGTGATCTTCAGATCCAGCATCGTTTGCCCCTCACACCAGTCCGGTCGCGTCGAAGACCCACGACATGTCCGCGTCGGCGAAGTCGGCCAACCAGGTCGGCGGTGCGTGGTCTGCCAGTGCGCTCATGTCCCAGTAGTCCTTCCACAGCGTGATCCGCCCGCCCTCCACCCGGTGTACGGTGACGAAGTTCAGCAGCGCAGATTCTCCTGTGGCCCAATGCCATTGCTCGCTGTGTTCGTACATGACGTCGGCACCGTCGCTGACCATCAGGCCCGGGAAGTTCCGGTAGCCGGCCAGCGGCTCGATGCCGATCTTGAGCCGTTTCACGATGTCCTCCGGCCCGCGGGCCGCTGCGGCCGGGCCGACCGGCACGTCGAGGTAGATGCACTCGGGGGCCAGGAACGTCTTGAGCGTGTCCCAGTCGCGCGCCGAGAGCGTCTCCCACATCCCGTGCACGAGGGGCTTGACCTGGTCGGTGCCTGCGAGCTGGTCAACCGGCATGGGCGGGCACTCCGTCCCGGACCGCAGGCGCTTTGTGGGCGGCGCGCAGGAAGCGCCCGGTGCGTTCTGCGCCGACCACCGCGGTGAGTTCGCCGTCGAGGAACACGGCCCGGCCGCCGACGAACACGGCCGAGACGGTGTCGTCGTTGCGGTTCACCATCCGTGACAGCCCGCCGTACTGCTGCACCGGCGCTTCGGCGTAGCGGTCCAGCGTGCCGTCGAGGCGTTCGGGGTCGACGATCACCACGTCGGCGCGGTCGCCTAGCCGCAGGTGACCGGCGTCGAGGCGGTACCAGTCGGCGAGCTCACCGGTGAGTCGGTGGACGGCCTGCTCGACGGTCATGAACGGCCGCCCGGCCCGGGCCGCGTCGTGCACGTGACGCAGCAGGCGTAGGCCCATGTTGTAGAACGCCATGTTGCGCAGGTGTGCTCCGGCGTCCGAGAAGCCCATCTGAATGCCGCTGTCGGCGGCGAGTTTTCGCAGCACCTCGGGCCGGTGATTGGAGATCGTGGTGCGCCAGCGCAGCTCCTTGCCGTGCGCGAGCACCAAGTCCAGGAACGCATCCACCGGATGCAGGCCGCGGGCCCGGCCCACTTCACCGAACGACTGGCCGATCACCGATTCGTCAGGGCAGGACACGATCTCGGCGTCGAAGAAGTCGCGGTGCCACACCCGCATGCCGAACTTCGCGTCGTAGTCCTTGCGGAAGCGGCGCCGGTAGGCTTCGTCCCTGAGCAACTCGTTGCGCTCGATCTCGTCGGCCAGGTGCAGTGCGGCCGCACCGGCGCCGAACTCTTCGAAGATCACCAGGTCGATGCCGTCGGCATACACCTCGAACGGCACCGGCAGATGCTGCCAGTGGAAGTCGCCACCGAGCCGGTTCACCAGGCGCGCAAGCGGTCCCAACAGTTTCACGGCGGCCGGGTTGGACTTGATGTCGGCGGCCGAGAGCAGACTGGTCTTGAGTGGGCTACGCAACACGCCCAGCGACTGGAACACCTGCGAGCCCACATTGAACGGGTTCTCGATGTCGGGGCCGGACTGCAGGACCCGACCGGACCGGCGCAGCAGTGACTTGAGCCGGCGCAGTTCGCGCGGCTTGGCGTAGGTCGAGGGCAGCGTGCGCGAACGACACACGTCGCCGTCGAGTTTGTCGAAAAGCAGTTGCTGCGAGGACAGTCCGACGAATCCGGCGCGCAGCGCCTCGGTGAGCATCTGCTCCATCCGGGCCTGCTCGCCTGCGGTCGGCCGCACATCGGCGCGGGTGGCTCGGTCCAGGCCCATGGTGGCCGCGCGCATGTCGGAGTGCCCGAGGAACGCTGCGACGTTGGGGCCGAGCGGGCGGGCCTCCAGCGCCGCGATGTACTCCTCACCGCTGGACCAGTTCTTGTGCTGCTCCACCGCGGCGATCACGTGTTCGCGGGGGATGGCCTCGACGCGGCCGAAGATGTCGCCTGCGTCGACCCCGTCGACGTAGACCGTCGACAGCGAGCACGAGCCGAGCATCACCGTGGTCACTCCGTGCCGCAGCGACTCCGCCAGCGACGGTCCGCCGAGCACCTCGATGTCGTAGTGGGTGTGGATGTCGAGCATGCCGGGCAGCACCCACTTGCCCGCGGCGTCGATCACCTGCGGGCACCCGGTCTCGTCGAGGTCGCCGTCGCTGATCGCGGCGATGTGCCCGTCCCGGAGGCCGAGGGTCCGCACCGCGGACGGCGCACCGGTGCCGTCGAACCAGCGGCCGCCGCGGATGATCGTGTCGTAGGTCACAGGCCCATCGAACAGCGCCGCCCGACGGGTGTCAACGAAATCGGTGAACAGAATTCGGTGTGTGTCTACTCAGCGCCGGTGAGCTGGCCGCAAGCGCATAATCGGTGCCTGTGACGCCGTTGCAGCGCTACATCGCCGAGGAGATCGCGACCGACCACGTCGACGGGCTGATGTCGCGCCGCGAGGCGCTGCGCCGACTGGCGTTGCTGGGCGTCGGCACCGCCGCCGCCACCGCGCTGATCGCGGCATGCGGACAGAGCAAGCAGGAGAGCCCGACCAGCGAGGCCCCGGCCGACGACGACGCGTCCGCGACCGCACCACCGCCGGGTATGGACCGGGCACTGCCCACCGTGCCGGTGACATGGGCCGGCCCCCGGGGCGACCTGCAGGGCGCGTGGGCCCATGCCCCCGACGCCCGCGGCGCGATCCTGGTGATCCACGAGAACAAGGGACTCAACGACTGGGTACGTTCGGTGGCGGGCCGCCTCGCCGGGGCCGGCTACTCCAGCCTGGCCATCGACCTGCTGTCCGAGCAGGGCGGTACCGCGCGGTTCGCCGACCCGGCCGAGGCCACCGCGGCGCTGGGCAACCTGGCACCGGAGGACATGGTCGCCGATCTGCGGTCGGGCATCGCCGAGGTCGCCCGCCGTGCTCCGGGGCGCAAGATCGCCGCGATCGGCTTCTGCATGGGAGGCGGACTGGTGTGGCGGTTGCTGGCCGCCGGAGCACCGGAACTGGCTGCGGCATTCCCGTTCTACGGACCCACCCCCGACAACCCCGACTTCGCCGGGTCGCGGAACGTCGCGGTACTCGGCTTCTACGGCGCACTCGACCAGCGGGTCAACGCCACCGAGCCGGTCGCCGAGGCCGCCCTGCAGAAAGCCGGGTTGGTGCACGAACTGGTCACCGAACCCGGCGCCAACCACGCGTTCTTCAACGACACCGGCGACCGCTACGACCCCGCTGCGGCAGCCGATGCCTGGTCGCGCACCCTGGCCTGGCTGGAGACCCACGTCGGGTAGCGGGCGCCACGTGGTGCCCTACGATCCAGGGATGTTCCGGACGTTCGCCGTGCTGGCCGCCACCGCCTCGTTGCTGGGATCGACGACAGCCGTCGCTGCCGCGCAACCCGCTCCGCCCGCCGCGTGCGACTACGAACTCAGCGCGCCAACCGTGGTCAACGTCTCCGGCACCGACATGGTCACCGCCACCGTCACCACTCGCGGCTGCGACGGCGCGACCACGTACTCGACGACGGCGTGCCTGCAGATGCAGGGAGACGGTGGGCCTGGCCTGTGCGCCCAGGGCCCCGGCATCGTTCCCGCACAGGTGTTCTTCCAGCCCTACCGGCCGGGGTCCACCTACATCGCGACCGGGCGCGGGTGCGCGACGAAGGGCAATCCGCCGCAGAAGTACTGCCAGGAAAGCGGTCCGCGCACCGCCACGCTCTGACCCGCCGTGGCGGTTTTATGACCGAACTCTGACGGCCTCACGGTTTAGCTCGTCCGCGACCCGGGCATCCGGCCAATCAACGGGGCCGTCAACGTGACTGCCCCTGTGACTCTTAGGAGCCGGGCATGGACACCAACAATGTCGTGTGGATCGTGATTGCCGCCGTCATCGCGCTCATCGTCGTCGGGGTGGTGGTCGTCCTGGCGCGCCGTACCCGCAACCGCCGCCGCGCCGAGGAGGCCGACCGCATCCGCCAGGAGGTCCACCAGGACAGCAAGCGCGTGCAGCGGCAGGCCTCGATCGTGGAGGAGACCGAGGCCAAGGCCCGCGCCGCGCAGGCCGAGGCGGACGCCAAGGCCGCCGAGGCCGCACGTCTGGCCGACACGGCTGCGAGCCGCCGCGATGCGCTGAGCCACTCGCAGGAACACATCGACGCTCGACGCGAGCACGCCGACAAACTGGATCCCCGCAGCAGCTCGAACACCAAGAGCGACGACATCAAAAACGACATCAAGAACGACGGCATCAGGAACGACGGCATCAGGAACGACGGCATCAGGAACGACCAAGACGGGATCGGCGGCGGCAAGCACGCGGTCACCGACCGCGACCGCAGTGCCGGCCTGCACGACGGTGACCCCCAGCAGGTGCGCCCGGACGTCCGCAGCCGCTAACCGTCCCAGGCCACCGGCAGGCGCTTGATCCCGTGGATGAAGGCCGAGTGCAGACGGTCGGGCTCCGCGACGGCCCGGATATCGGGCACCTGCCGGTGCAGCTCCTCGAACGCGACGGTGATCTCGCGGCGGGCCAGGTTGGCCCCGAGGCAGAAGTGCGCGCCGCCGCCACCGAAGCCCACGTGCGGATTGGGGTGGCGTCCGACGTCGAACGACCACGGGTCGTCGAACTTCGCCTCGTCCCGGTTGGCTGACCCGTACCACAGCGAAACCTTGTCGCCTGCAGCAATTTTCACCCCGCCTACCTCGACATCACGGGTGGCGGTGCGGCGCATGTAGGCGACGGGGGAGGCCCATCGGACGATCTCCTCGACGGCGGTGGGCGCCATGGCGGCGTAGTCGGTCCACCAGCGCTCACGCTGGTCGGGGTAGCGGCTCAGCGCGAGCACCCCGTGGCTGATCGCGTTGCGCGTGGTCTCGTTACCCGCCACGACGAGCAGGATGAAGAACGACGCCACCTCGGCCGAGGTCAGCCGCTCACCGTCGAGTTCGGCCCGCACCAGACTGGTGGTCAGATCGTCGCCGGGGCGGGCCCGGCGGTCCTCGGCGAGGGCGGTCGCATACGCGCCGATATCCATTGCCACGCCGACGAATTCGTCGAAGTCGGTGGCGATGTCGGGGTCGCCGAACCCGAGGATCACGTTGGTCCAGTGGAAGACCTTCTGGTGGTCGTGCTCCGGGATGCCCATCATGTCGCAGATAATCTGCAGCGGCAGCGGGCCGGCCAGTTCGGCGACGATCTCGCCGCGGCCGTCGGGGTGGGCGGCCACCATGTCACCGACGAGGCTGCGAGCGCGCTGACGCACCGAATCCTCGATCATCGCCAGTACCCGTGGGGTGAACGCGCTGCGCACGATGTTGCGCAGCCGGGTGTGCCGCGGGTCGTCCATCGCGATCATCGACCCGAAATACTCGGCGAGCTCAGGTGTCTGGTCGCCGATGGTGATCCCCAGCGCGGAGCTGAAGATCTCGGGATGCCTGCTGGCGAAGAACACGTCCTCGTAGCGGGTCAGCGCCCAGTGCCCCGCTACCGGGGATCCGGCGTCGACGACGTAGGCCGAGTGGAAGGAGACCGGCGCCTCGCGGCGCAGCGTCGCGAACGCGCCGTCGCGGTAGTCGTCGTCGCGACCCCAGAAATCCCAGGACCCCAGGTCGACGTCGGCCAGCGGCACCTCCGGCGGCGCGGTCCCGTTCGACCGGGTGACGGTTGCGTGGTCTGCGCCCGGGGCCATACGGCCCAAGGGTAGCTTCAGGGCCGTCGTTCATGACCCTTTCGGCCATGCGTGCGCCGGTCCTCTTTCATCCGCGCCTCGTGCAGGTGCGGCGCCCCGCCGACCAGCTCGTCGCGGACGCGGGACTCGTGCTCGCGGAACCGTGACCAGTAGGCGTCGTCGAACTCCTCCACGACCTGGAACGTCCACCGTCCGTTCAGCACGTTGCGGCCCACCATGTCGGTTTCCAGCCGCTCGGCCACCGCGTCGTGTCCTGCGGCGCGCAGCGCTTCACAGGCCTCACCGAGCACCAGATCCGCATGACCGATCAACTGGTGGAAGGAGTACAGATGCCCGCGGGCCCGCTCGACGTATTCCAGCGCCTCGGTGACCTTGCCGACGGCGTCGACCGTCTCGTCGGTCGCATCGGTCGGCTCAGAATCGTCGTCCACCGAGCCGACATACCCGCCCACGGGGCTCGGCAACCTCGGAGCAAAACGTCAGCGCAACGTCAGCGGTCGAACTCGGACTCGTCCTCGGGCACCGGGATGGCCTGCTCGATCAGGTCGGCCTCGCTGGCCTGCCAGCCGCGGTCCTCGCCGATCTGCGCAACGTCGGCCCAGCTCTCCTCGTCGCCGTCGGCGACCGGGGTCGACTGTTCGACCACGTCGGCCTCAGGGGCGTCTCCGAGGGGGCTGCGGTCGGGGGTCGTCATCGGTGATCTCTCCGGGAGTCGGGGTCAGGACGTGTCGTTCCACCATAGGCGCGATCGGGCCGGTCTCGGCCGGACCCGCACCGGGTACCCACTCCGGCGCGTCTGACTCACTCCCGGGACCGGAACCTGGTCTGCTGCCGTGATCTCGTTGCTGTGCGGTAGGCTTCCGTAACTGCGTGAACGGGACAGGTCCTCGAAAACGGCGGGGCCGCGCCCCCCGACCAGATTCCCCAAATCTATGAGAGCTCCTACCTTGCCTGAAAACCAGAGCGGCTCTTCGGACCTGCAGCCGCACTTCGAGGACGTCCAGTCGCACTACGACCTGTCGGACGAGTTCTACCGTCTGTTCCTCGACCCGACCCAGACCTACAGCTGCGCCTACTTTGAGCGTGACGACATGACGCTGGAAGAAGCGCAGCTTGCCAAGATCGACTTGTCGCTCGGCAAGCTCGGCCTGGAGCCGGGCATGACGTTGCTCGACGTCGGCTGCGGCTGGGGTGCGACCTTGCTGCGCGCGATCGACAAGTACGACGTCAACGTGGTCGGGCTGACGCTGAGCCGCAACCAGCAGGCGTACGTGCAGAAGCGGCTCGACGCGCACCAGAGCCCGCGCAGCAAGAGCGTGCTGCTGCAGGGTTGGGAGCAGTTCCACGAGCCCGTCGACCGGATCGTGTCGATCGGCGCGTTCGAGCACTTCGGTCGCGACCGCTACGACGAGTTCTTCGAGATGGCCTATCAGGCACTGCCCGCCGACGGCGTGATGATGCTGCACACCATCGTCAAGCCCGACGACGAGGAGTTCAGGGCGCGCAACCTGCCGGTCACGATGACCAAGATCCGCTTTTTCAAATTCATCATGGACGAGATCTTCCCCGGCGGTGATCTGCCCCAGCCGGGCACGGTCAAGACCCACGCGACCAAGGCGGGCTTCGACGTGAAGTTGGTCCAGCCACTGCGACTGCATTACGCGCGCACGCTCGACCTGTGGTCCGCCGCGCTGGAGAAGAACCGGGATCAGGCCATCGCCATCCAGTCGCAAGAGGTGTACGACCGGTACATGAAGTATCTGACCGGCTGCGCCGACCTGTTCCGCGACGGTTACACCGATGTCTGCCAGTTCACTCTGACGAAGTGACGCCCCGGTCCCGGTAGGACCGGGCCGGCTGGCCTACCTCACCGCCGGCCGCGTCGCGCCGCCTGGCCGCCATCCCGGCCAACGCCTCGAACACCACGCGGTGCGCCGCGTTGACGGTGAGTTCGGCGTGGTCGTAGGCGGGCGCCACCTCGACCACGTCCACCCCGACGACGTCGTGGCGGTGGCACAGCTGCCGCACCATCCGCAACAGGTCGGCACTCGTGATGCCGCCCGGCTCGGGGGTCCCGGTGCCGGGGGCGTGCGCCGGGTCGAGCACGTCGATGTCGACCGAGACGTAGAGTTTCTCGGCTTTGGCCAGTGCCTCGCTCACCGCGTCGGCCATCACCGCCTGAAAGCCCCGCTCCCAGATCTCCTGCATCGTGTGCCAGGTCATCTGCTGCTCGAGCATCCACTCGAAGGTGTCCTTCGGGGGCCAGTAGCCGCGCAGGCCGACCTGGACGAAGTGTGATCCGGGGACCGCGCCGGACTCGATCAGCCGTCGCATCGGCGTGCCGTGACTGGCCAGATTGCCCTCGATCTCGTCGGCGGTGTCGGCGTGCGCGTCGAAGTGCACGATGCCGACGTTGCCGTAGCCGTGGACGTCGGCCACTGCCGTCGCCGCGGGCCAGGTGATCGAGTGATCGCCGCCGAGAATCACCGGCACGATGCCCCGCTCGGCCACCGCGTGCACGCGGTCCCGGATGTTGCGGTGGGACACCTCGGTCTGACCGTGCGGGCAGTAGGCGTCGCCGAAGTCGACGACCTCGAGCCAGTCGAAGATCTCCAGCCCCAGATCCATGTGATAGGTGCCGGGCTCGTAGGCGGTGGCCCGGATGGCGCGCGGCCCGAAGCGGGCCCCTGGTCGGTTGGTGGTTGCGATGTCGAACGGCGCCCCGACGATCGCCACGTCGGGTCGCCACGAATCGAGTTGGCCGACCTCGGTGAGGAACGGCCGCTGGCCGAAGGACGTCATCCCCGCGTGCGCCAGATCCAGCTGTTCGGCCATGCCCGGCGGGAGCTCGCGGTGAGGTCCGTGCTCGTGCCCCATCCGGATGACGGTACCGGTCAGCCGGGCCCCTGAGGGCTCAACGCCGAACGCAGTTTGTCGGGGACCGCCCGCTTGCCCCAGTCGCCGGTCGACACCACCACGTACACGTTGTGCCCGCGCACCGCGACGCGTTCGTCGCTGCCGCCGGTGCTTGCCAGCACCGTGAAACCGAGAGTGAAGCTCGTGGTGCCGATGCGGGTGCACTGCGCCGTGACCCGCACCCGGTCGCGCCAGCGCACCGGTGAGGCGAAGTCGATTTCGGCGTGCACCACCTGGAAGTCGCAGCCGTCGGTGATCAGCTCCGGATACGACACCCCGAGCGACTCGAGCAGCCCGGTGCAGGCCTCGTCGAACCACGTCAGGTAATGGCCGTTGAACACCACCCCCTGCTGATCCACTTCGGCGTACCGAGGCGTCACCGCCAGCGAGAACTCCGTCACCGGCCCCACCCTAGACAGCGCCGCGTTCGGCATGGACCAGACTTGGATCCGTGAAACTGGTGACGATCGACGATGTCCGGGCGGCGGCCGACCGGATCCGGCCCCACGTGGTGCGCACCCCGCTGCTGGCCGCCCGTTGGGGCGATCCGGACCGCCCGCTGTGGATCAAGCCGGAGAGCCTGCAGCCCATTGGCGCGTTCAAGGTGCGCGGGGCGTTCAATGCCGTGGCCGCGGTCAAAGACGATGTCACCGACGTGGTGGCCTATTCGAGCGGCAATCACGCCCAGGCGGTGGCCTACGCCGCGGCGGCCTTCGGCTTGCGGGCGCACATCGTGATGCCGGAGGAGACCCCGGCGGTCAAGGTGCAGGCCACCCGCGACCTCGGCGCGCGGGTGGTGCTGTGCGCGGCGGGCCGGCGCGAGGCGGTCGCCGAGCAGGTGCTGCGCGACACCGGCGGGGCGATGATCCCGCCGTTCGACCATCCCGACGTGATCGCCGGTCAGGGCACCATCGGGCTGGAGATCGCCGAGGACCTGCCCTCGGTGCGGACCGTGCTGGTTCCGGTCAGCGGCGGGGGACTGGCCTCGGGCATCGGCACCGCGATCTCCGCGCTGTGCCCCGACGCCGCAGTCTTCGGTGTCGAGCCGGAGCTCGCCGCCGACACCGCCGAGGCGTTGCGCGTCGGCCACCGGGTCGACTGGTCGATCGAGGACCGCAACCGCACCATCGCCGACGGTCTACGGTCGCAGCCCTCGGCACTGACCTTCGCCCACCTGCAGCGGGTCCTCGACAGCGTGCTCACCGTCTCGGAGGACGAGATCCGTGCCGCGGTGCGCGAACTCCTGTATCGCGCGCATCTGGTCGCCGAACCGAGCGGTGCCGTGGCGCTGGCGGCCTACCGGCAGGCCAGCACGCCGCCCGGCCCCACCGTGGTGATCCTGTCGGGCGGCAACGTGGAACCCGGGATGCTGGCGCAGATCCTGGCCGAGCGCACGCCGGGGTAGCGCATACCCTGGCGGGCGTGAACGTTCCGGTCGCACCGTCGGCGCCGTCTGCGCTGCGCACCGGTCTGCGGCTGGCGATCATCGGATGCGTGCTGGCCGCACTGCTGCTGGTCGAACTGACCTCCAGCCGGGGCGTGGGCTGGCGCCTGATCACCTTCACCTACCAGGCCAACCTGTTGGCCGCCGGGTACTACCTGTGGACCCTGGCGTCGCCGCGCGCCGACGCCAGGATCGGGCTGCGGGGCGCGGTGGTGCTTTACGTGGTGATGGCGGGCGTGATCTGGAACCTGTTCCTGACCGGGCACAGCATGGGATACACCCCGGCCAACATCCTGTTGCACGTCGTGGTGCCCGCACTCGCGTTGTGCGACTGGCTGGCGGTCGGGCGCGGCGTGGTCCCGGCTCCACCGGTGCCGTGGTGGCAGCCGGTGGCCTGGCTGATCTACCCGGCGGCGTATCTGGCGCTGGCGCTGCTGGTGCTCAATCACGCCGGCCGCCGGGCGCCCTACTACTTCCTCGACCCCGACATCGTCGGCGCCACCGGGGTGGCGATGAACGTCGCCGCCCTGTCGGCATGTGTGTTGGCGCTCGGGTACATGCTGCTGGCGCTGCGCCGCGGTGCGTCGACCGTGCGTGCATGAAACGCGACGGCGCAGCGAACCGATAACCCGGGAAAGGGCAGGTGGCGGCTGTGCCGGCGCTGCTCTCCGGCAAGAGCAACTAGGATGGCGACGTGCTGAGACCTCGTCTGCAGCAAATGCTGACCACACTCGGATGCGCGTCGCTGCTCGCAGCATTCGCGCTGATCGGCCCGGTACCGACGGGGGGCGCCGGGTCCGCGCCCGGGGCCCAGGTGGCCGACGTGTCACCGGCCCCCGGCCAGACCGTCGGCGTCGCTCATCCCGTCACCGTCACGTTCACCGGCGACGTGCCGAACCGGACCGCTGCCGAGCGGTCGGTCGCCGTCGTCCCCGCCGGCGCCCCCGCGCCGACGAGCGGATCCTTCACCTGGCTCGACGACCGTGTCCTGCAGTGGACACCGGCCGAGTTCTTTCCCGCCCACACCCCGATCGACGTCTCGGTCGGTGGTTTCTCCACCGGCTTCCAGACCGGGTCATCGGTCGTCAGCGTGGCCGACATCGGCGATCACACGTTCACCGTGAGCATCGACGGCGAGGTCGCCCGGCAGATGCCGGCGTCGATGGGCAAGCCGAAGTTCCCGACGCCGACCGGCCAGTTCACCGCGCTGGGCAAGGAACGCAACGTCACGTTCGATTCCCGCACCATCGGCATCCCGCTCGACGATCCCGAGGGTTACCTGATCAAGGGCGAGTACGGCGTGCGGGTGACGTGGGGCGGGGTGTACGTGCACTCCGCACCGTGGTCGGTGGGTTCGCAGGGATACTCGAACGTCAGCCACGGCTGCATCAACCTCAGCCCGGACAACGCGGCCTGGTACTTCGACACGGTGAGCGTGGGCGACCCGATCATCGTGCAGGCTTGAGCCGCGGGCGGATCAGCAGTTCGTCTCGATCCGGAAATCCGCGGTGACGGCGTCGCCGGGCTTCTCACCGAACGAGCCGTCGGCTTTGCCGGTGATGGTGTAGTGGCCGTTGTCGCCGGTCACTTCGGCCTCGCCGATGTTGTCGTCCCAGAACGAACCGGTGAAGCCGCCGACGTCCCGGAAGTCGACCGACTGCGCGGTGACGGGTCCGTCGGTCGAGAGCACCGCGGTGAAGCCGTTTCCCTTGCCGGGTGTCTCGATGTACCAGGACCAGCCGGTCTGGCGGCACCGGACGGCGTGCGTGCCGCCGGTGTCGTTGCCGTCGATCGTGACCGTCGCGGTGGTGCCGCCGAGCGCGGGCTCGGGGGTGGAGCAGCCGGCCACGCCGAATACCGCGACGCCGCCGACGACGGCGGCCATGAAGTGTCGAGTCACCATGGCGCCCGACTCTATTCGCTCGTGTGCCCCCGCCCGCCCGGAATGCCGGTGTATTCGGGATTGGGCGGCACCGACTGCACGATCCCGATGCGGTTGGTGGCGCCGATGAACGCCGCGATGGAGGCGAACTCTTGCGCGTGTCACCGCAACGCGGCGGCGGTGGCGTCGTCGGCGGGAAGGAACGCCTCGATGCTCAGCTCCGCCGCGGTCAGGTCCAGCGCGGTGCCGAAGGTGGTGACCATGCTCAGGAATCGCAGCACACCGCCGTCGGCGGTCGCCAACTCCAGCGGCACCGCGACGCCACCGAGATCAGGGGAGTCGTCGAAACCTCCGGGGTAGCACTCGATCTCGGCCAGCAGTCGGCCGAGATCGGCGTGGCCGGTGCTGCCGGCCTCTCGCCGTAGCCGCTCGAGCAGGTGGGTTCGCCACTGAGCGAGGTTGCGGATCCGCGGCGCCAGCCCGTCGGGGTGCAGCGCGATGCGCAGCGCATTGGGCCGCTCCAGCAGGTGCGGGGCCACGCCGTCGAGCAGCACCCCGGCCCCGGAGTTGGTCTGCAGGATCGACCATCCGCGGTCGACCACTACGCACGGGTACGGGTCGTAGGCCGCCAGCACCTTGTGCACACCGTCGCGCACCGCGGCCATCTCCGGAGCGTCCAGCGGCCGTTCGGCGTACACCGGCGCCAGTCCCGCGGCGACGAACAGCCGGTTCTGTTCCCGTTGCGGCACACCGAGAGCCGCGGCGAGCCGCAGCACCATCGCCTTGCTCGGGCTGGATCGTCCCGTCTCGATGAAGCTGACGTGGCGGGCGGACACCTCGGCGGCCAGGGCGAGGTCGAGTTGGCTGAGCCTGCGCCGGCGTCGCCAGTCGCGCAGCAGCGCTCCGATCGTGGCCGGTGGCTGATCGACGGTGGTCACGCTCCCAGTCTGGCCCGCGCACCGGCGCCGAGCCATTACCTCGCAGGTAATTGCGGTCGTTACCTCGTCGGCGCACGGTGGGGACAGGCGGACGAGGAAGGTGACGACATGTCGAGACCCCAACCGGATCCCGGTGTCCCGGTCCCGCGATGGTTGCGCTGCGTGCTGATCTGTGACCGGGCCGGGTCGTCCTGGTACATCGGTACCGGTTTCTTTTTCGCACCGGTGCTGGCGCTGGTGTCCCCATGGCCGGCGTTGACCACGGCGCTGTGGGTGTTCATCGCCCTGGCCGGGCTGTGGCTCGGCCTGCTCGGGATCGCGATGGCCACCGGGCTCGCGCTCGTGCTGCGCTCGGACACCGAGATTCCGGAGGACTACTGGCGCTCATTGCTGGACTACCCGAGCCTCACGAGGTGAGCAACTGCTGCCGCAGCGTGCCGGCCGACCAGGTGGCGGTGCCACGTCCGGTCGCGGTCTAGTGCGCCACCGGGCAGCCCGACCCACCCGAGTAGTCGACCGGCCAGTGCTTGATGCCGTTGAGCCAACCGGACCGGAGCCGGTCCGGAGTCCCCGCCGAGGCGAGGTCGGGCAGGTGGTCGGCGATCGCGTTGAACATCAGCTCGATCGTCATCCGGGCCAGGTTGGCGCCGATGCAGTAGTGCGCACCGGTGCCGCCGAAACCGACGTGCGGATTGGGATCACGCAGGATGTCGAACGTGAACGGGTTTTCGAACACGTCCTCGTCGAAGTTGGCCGACCGGTACGACATGACGACGCGCTGGCCCTTCTTGATGGGCACACCGGAGAGTTCGTAGTCCTGCAGCGCGGTGCGCTGGAACGACGTGACAGGGGTGGCCCACCGCACGATCTCGTCGACCGCGGTGAGCGGACGGTCGCGTTTGAACAACTGCCACTGGTCGGGGTGCTCGGTGAACGCGATCATCCCGTGGGTGATCGAGTTCCTGGTGGTCTCGTTGCCCGCAACGGCGAGAAGCACCATGAAGAACCCGAATTCGTCGTCGGAGAGCTTGTGCCCGTCGACGTCGGCCTCGATCAGTTTGGTGACGATGTCCTCGCCCGGCTGCTCGGCACGCAGCGCCGCCAACTGCATCGCATACATGATGAGTTCGGTTGCGGCATTGCGATTGTCGTGGTGGGCGAACTCCGGATCGTCATCGCTGACCATCTGGTTGGACCAGTCGAAGAGCTTCCTGCGGTCCTCGATCGGCACCCCCAGCAGCCCGGCGATGGCCTGTAGCGGCAGCTCGCAGGAGACCTGTTCGACGAAGTCGCCGGCGCCGGCCGCGGCCGCGCTCTTGGCGATGTTCTGTGCGCGTTCGTTGAGGTCGTCGCGCAGTCGCTCGACCGCGCGGGGGGTGAATCCACGGGAGATGATCTTGCGCAGGTGGGTGTGGCGTGGCGCGTCCATGTTGAGCAGCACGAGGCTCCCGGTCTCGATCTGCTCGCCGGTGGACCCCTCCGGGTAACGCGGCAGCGCGGTCTTGACCTGGCTGGAGAACACGTCGCTGCGCTTGGAGATCTCTTTGACGTCGTGGTGTCTGGTGACGACCCAGAAGCCGCCGTCGCCGAATCCTCCGACGCCGTCGGGCTGTTCGTTCCACCAGATCGGGGCGCATCTGCGCAACTCGGCGAGTTCTGCCACCGGCAGACGTTCGCAGTTGAGGTCCGGGTCGGTGAAGTCGAATCCGGTGGGGAGCGTGGGAGTCGCCATACGTTGGCTCCTAGACGTCGATGGCCGTATGCCATTGCTACACCACGGCAGCGTCCCGGCGAGCGCAGATGGGCGAAGAAATGCGGCGGTGGCTGTAACGAATCCGCTGCGAAGGCGGATGGATCCTGTGACCATGAAGAAACCGGGAGGGTGCCACGTGAAGTTCGGTTTCCGCGCAAGGACCGCGTCCATCATCGGGGCGGCAGCGTTCGCCGCTCTGCTCGCCGGCGCGCCGTCGGCCGCCGCCGACCCGGCTGCGCCGCAACCGGTGCCCG